>NZ_NRIQ01000002.1:65864-84238 GCF_020224095.1 Enterobacter sp. CCUG 70166 | reverse complement strand
TCTGCATAAAAAAATTACTGGGGAACCCTCAGCCCTGTGGGAGAGGGTCGGGGTGAGGGCATCAGACCGCACCTTACAAAAAAACTACACCTGACCAACATACAGATAAATTGCCAGAAAGTGGCACACGCTGCCGCCCAGCACAAAGCCGTGCCAGATGGCATGGTTGTACGGGATACGCTTGCAGACGTAGAAAATCACGCCCAGCGAGTAGATCACTCCGCCCACCGCCAGAAGCGTCACGCCCCCCACCGCCAGCTTAATGGCTAACTGATAAACCACAATCAGCGACAGCCAGCCCATTGTCAGATAGGTGACCAGCGACAACACTTTGAACCGGTGCGCGATGGTCAGCTTGAACAGGATCCCCAGCAGCGCCAGGCTCCAGATTACAATCATCAGGCCACGCGACAGCGGTGAGTTGAGCCCCACCAGCAAAAATGGCGTGTAAGTGCCTGCAATGAGAAGATAGATTGCGCAGTGGTCAAATTTCTTGAGCCATATCTTCGCCCGTTGATGCGGAATAGCGTGATACAGCGTTGAGGCCAGGAAAAGCAGGATCATACTCCCACCATACAGGCTGTAGCTGGTAATGGCCATCGCGCTGGCGTTGGTATCTACCGCCTGCACCAGCAGCAATACTAAGCCGACAATCCCAAACACCAGGCCAATGCCATGGCTTATGCTGTTGGCTACTTCCTCAGCCAGCGAATATCCCTGTGCGATTAATGGTCTGCTCACCATACTTAACTCCGGGAAAACAAAAGATGATTATTCATCGCCAGTCTATGCTAACTGAGAATGATTCCAGTGAACACCTGTTAGCTAAAATAAATCCGTAATCAATATTTATCCTTACAAATCAGTATAATGCAAAATAAATCCACCGCACAGGTGTAAATGATTTCATTAACACCTGAGTAATCAAGGAGATAAATCCGTCTCTCACCCTTCGTCATCATGGTATGCTTCAGGGATAGTGTCCGACAGCGAGTTTAGCCATTGTGAGTATGTTCAGCCATTCCGCCATTGCCAGCCTCAACAATCTGGAAATGATGGTCTACAACTATGTCATTAAGAACCGTGACAAAGTGATGTACATGACCATCCGCGAGCTGGCGGATGCGGCGGGAGTCTCTACCACTACTATCCTGCGCTTCTGCCGAAAGCTCAACTGCGAAGGCTACTCGGAATTTCGGGTGCGCTTTAAACTCTATCTGGAGCAGAACGAGCCGCAGCAGGCGAATTTTGGTGCCAGTGAAATTATCAGCTTCTTTAAAAGCGTAAATAACGAAGAGTTCGATGCGTTATTAGATAAAGCCGTCGATATTATTTTATCATCTGAACGAATTATTTTTGTTGGCGCAGGCACGTCCGGATCGCTGGCAAAATATGGCGCACGTTTCTTTTCAAATATCGGGAAATTCAGCAACCATATCGACGATCCTTATTTCCCGGTCACTAACGATATGGCTAAAAATGCACTGGCCATTGTACTTTCCGTCTCCGGAGAAACCGAGGAAATCCTGCGCTTCGCCAGCCAGTTCAGCCTGCATCGCTGCAAGGTGCTCTCTGTCACCAGCCACGAACATTCTCGTCTCGCGAAACTGGCGGACTTTAATCTCTCCTGGCATGTCCCCCAAACGCGCATAGGCGGCGTTTACGATATAACCACCCAAATCCCCGTTATCTATATTCTGGAATCATTAGGCCGGAAACTGGCGAAGAAATTAACAGAATAAAACATCCTGTTTTTTTGATGTGACAAATTACAATTCCCGCAAAATGTTATATCGTGACATTTATTTCCGCTTTGCTAGACTCGAAATCAATAAGTCCTGAATTGAGAATAGCAAAGATGAAAAAACTCACTTTACCGAAAGATTTTTTATGGGGCGGCGCGGTGGCGGCGCACCAGGTTGAAGGCGGCTGGAACAAAGGCGGCAAAGGTCCAAGCATTTGCGACGTGCTCACCGGCGGCGCACACGGCGTTCCGCGTGAAATCACGCAGGAAGTGATTGAAGGCAAATATTACCCGAACCACGAAGCCGTCGACTTTTACGGCCATTACAAAGAAGACATCAAGCTGTTTGCCGAGATGGGCTTCAAATGTTTCCGTACCTCTATCGCCTGGACGCGCATCTTCCCGAAAGGCGACGAAACTCAGCCAAACGAAGAGGGGCTGAAGTTTTACGACGACATGTTCGATGAACTGCTGAAGTACAACATCGAGCCGGTGATCACCCTCTCCCACTTTGAAATGCCGCTGCACCTCGTTCAGGAATACGGCGGATGGACCAACCGTAAAGTAGTCGATTTCTTTGTACGCTTCTCGGAAGTGGTATTTGAGCGCTACAAAAATAAGGTCAAATACTGGATGACCTTCAACGAAATCAACAACCAGCGCAACTGGCGTGCGCCGCTGTTCGGCTACTGCTGCTCTGGCGTGGTCTATACCGAGCACGACAACCCGGAAGAGACCATGTACCAGGTGCTGCACCACCAGTTCGTGGCCAGCGCGTTGGCGGTGAAAGCCGCCCGCCGCATTAACCCGGAGATGAAAGTCGGCTGCATGCTGGCGATGGTGGCGCTCTATCCGTACTCCTGCAAGCCAGAAGATGTGATGTTTGCTCAGGAATCCATGCGCGAG
Organism: Enterobacter sp. CCUG 70166; assembly: GCF_020224095.1. NCBI lineage: Bacteria > Pseudomonadati > Pseudomonadota > Gammaproteobacteria > Enterobacterales > Enterobacteriaceae > Enterobacter > Enterobacter sp. CCUG 70166. Next base: position 81,588 of record NZ_NRIQ01000002.1, on the reverse strand, counting down.
CGCTACGTCTTTACCGACGTACAGCTGCGCGGCTACTACCCGTCTTACGTGCTGAACGAGTGGGAACGCCGTGGCTTCTCCATCAAAATGGAAGCAGGCGACGAGCAGATCCTGCGTGAAGGCACCTGCGATTACTTAGGTTTCAGCTACTACATGACCAACGCGGTCAAAGCGGAAGGCGGCACCGGTGACGCCATTTCCGGCTTCGAGGGCAGCGTGCCGAACCCACACGTCAAGGCGTCCGACTGGGGCTGGCAGATTGACCCTGTGGGCCTGCGTTATTCACTGTGTGAACTGTACGAACGCTACCAGAAGCCGCTGTTTATCGTGGAAAATGGTTTCGGCGCCTACGACAAGGTGGAAGAGGACGGCAGCATCAACGATGACTACCGCATCGACTACCTGCGCGCCCATGTGGAAGAGATGATGAAGGCGGTGACCTGGGACGGTGTGGATCTGATGGGCTACACCCCGTGGGGCTGCATCGACTGCGTCTCCTTCACCACCGGCCAGTACAGCAAGCGCTACGGCTTTATCTACGTCAACAAGCACGACGACGGCACCGGTGACATGTCCCGCTCCCGTAAGAAGAGCTTTGAGTGGTATAAAACCGTCATTGCCAGCAACGGCGAAACGCTGTAATGGCTTGCCCTCTCTGCAAGCGGAGAGGGCAAACTGCTTATCTTCCAGACACTTCTTTACAGCTTTTGCGTTGCCAAAATATGTTCGCCCGATAATATAGGCATCCTGAATATTTGAGGCGAACATGATTAAGCGACAACGCAACGCTATCCTGCTTGTAGCCCTGGCCTGCCTGGTGGTACTGATATGTACCGCCCAGCGGATGGCCGGGATGCACGCGCTTGTCATGAACGTCACCGCCACGAGCCAGTCTGTTCAGCAGGGGCAGGAGAGTGCCGACGCACCGGTAACCCCGTGTGAGCTAAGCGCCAAGTCGCTGATGTCGGTCCCGCCTGTTTTGTTTGAAGGCGCCCTGATTGCCGTCACCCTGCTGCTTGCGTTGCTGGCAGCCAGTCCACCGCGCCGCGAACGGCAGTGGCCTCCCCGCGTTATCTCCCCGCCCCGGTTAAGGGTGCATCTGCGATTATGCGTCTTCCGTGAATGAGCCTTCGCCTGTTACTTCAGGTTAATTCATCATTTACGGAGAAAATTTATGTTTACTGTATTCAGGCGACTGCTGGTCTGCCTGCTTTGGCTATGGCTGCCCCTCAGCCAGGCTGCCGACAGCGGCTGGCTGCGCGCCGCCGATAATCAGCACGCCAGCGTCAGGCTGCGTGCGCAACCTGAAAGCACTGGCGAAACCCGCCTGCTGCTGGACGTCACCCTGCAAAAAGGCTGGAAAACCTACTGGCGCTCGCCGGGCGAAGGCGGCGTCGCACCCGCGATTAAATGGCATCAGCCCGTCGAGGCGATCTGGCGCTGGCCTGTGCCGCAGCGTTTCGACGTCGCGGGCATCACCACGCAGGGCTATCACGGCGATGTCAGCTTTCCCCTCACTCTGCGGGGCGACGTCCCGACGATCCTGAGCGGCGTGCTGACGCTCTCCACCTGTAGCAACGTCTGTATTCTTACCGACTACCCGTTTTCACTGAACATGACCGCATCCGCAGGTGCCGGTTTTGATTACGATTTCAGTCGGGCCATGGGCACCCTTCCGCTCAGCGGCGGGTTGACCTCAACGCTTAACGCCACCTATGCCCCCGGCAAGCTGACCGTAACGGCGCAGCGTGACGCAGGCTGGCAGGAGCCGTCGCTGTTTATCGACGGTATGGATGATGTTGATTTCGGCAAACCGGCCCTCACCATGCGCGGTGATTCGCTGGTCGCCACCGTGCCCGTGACGGACAGCTGGGGCGAGGCCGCGCCCAACCTCAGCGGCAAAACCCTGTCACTGGTTCTGGCCGATAGCGGGCAGGCGCAGGAGTCCAGCCTGAGCATTCAGCCGGGGAACGCCGCGCCGACGCTCCCGTTAGGCTGGGTGCTGCTGATGGCGATGGCGGGTGGCCTGATCCTCAACGTTATGCCCTGCGTGCTGCCGGTGCTGGCCATGAAGCTGGGCACGCTGATGCAAACCGAACGGCAGGCGCGCGGTCAGGTACGCCGACAGTTTCTTGCATCGGTAGCCGGGATCGTGATCTCGTTCCTCGCACTGGCGCTGATGATGACGGTATTACGTTTAGGCAATCAGGCGCTCGGCTGGGGGATCCAGTTCCAGAACCCGTGGTTTATTGCCGCGATGGCGCTGGTAATGGTGCTCTTCAGCGCCAGCCTGCTGGGGTTGTTTGAAATCCGTCTCCCTTCCGGCGCCAGCACCTTCCTCGCCACGCGCGGCGGCAACGGGCTTGCGGGTCATTTCTGGCAAGGCGCGTTTGCCACGCTGCTGGCGACACCCTGCACCGCGCCGTTCCTGGGGACGGCGGTCTCGGTCGCGCTGGCGGCACCGCTTCCCCTGCTGTGGGGGATCTTCCTGGCGATGGGTATCGGCATGAGCCTGCCGTGGCTGCTGGTGGCGGCCTGGCCGGGGCTGGCCCAGCGGTTGCCGCGTCCGGGGCGCTGGATGAACGTTGTACGCGTAGTGCTGGGGATGATGATGCTCGGCTCATCGCTGTGGCTGCTGAGCCTGCTGACGGTGCACATTGGCAGCCTGCCGGTCATTACGCTGGGCGTGCTACTGATCCTTGCGCTGCTGCTGGTCACCGCCTGGCGCTACCGCTGGCAAACGGCACTGCGCGCCGGGGTATTAGCTTTACTGGTGGCCGGGGTAGTCGCGTTTGTTTCCGGCTCCGGCGGCGAGGGCTCCCGCCGCGATCGTATTCACTGGCAGCCGCTCAGCGAGCAGGCCATTGTCCGCGCGCTGGCGGAGAACAAACGGGTGTTCGTCGACGTGACCGCCGACTGGTGCGTGACCTGTAAAGCCAATAAATACAACGTTCTGCTGCGCGACGACGTGCAGGTCGCGCTCTCCGCCCCGGACGTTGTCGCCCTGCGCGGCGACTGGAGCCGCCCCTCAGATACCATCAGCCAGTTTTTAACCACGCGCGGCAGCGCCGCCGTGCCGTTTAACCAGATCTACGGACCGGGATTACCGCAGGGCCACGTGCTGCCTGCGTTGTTAAGCCGCGAAGCGGTGCTGAGCACCCTGTCCGATGCAAAAGGAAAATAACATGAGAGCCTTTGTTGCCTTACTACTGCTGTCGTTATCAACGTTCGGTTTCGCCGCACCGTCAGATGACGCTTCCAACGACCAGCTGGCAAAACTGCTGTTTAACGACCCCAACAGCCCGCGAACCGGCGCGACATCGCCGAAGCTCACCATCGTCTCCTTCACGGACTACAACTGCCCGTATTGCAAGCAGTTCGACCCAATGCTGGAGAAAATCGTGCAGGAAAATCCCGACGTGCAGCTCATCATCAAACTGCTGCCGTTCAAGGGACAAAGCTCGGTAAATGCCGCGAAAGCGGCGCTCTCAACGTGGCAGCAGGCGCCGGATCAATTCTGGGCACTACACCAGCGGCTGATGATGAAAAAGGGCTATCACGATGACGCCAGCATCGCCGCCGCGCAGGTGAAGACCGGGACGGACAGCATTAAAACCGATGATAAAACCATGGACAGCGTAAAGATGAACCTGATCCTGGCGCAGGTGCTGAATATTCAGGGCACCCCGGCGACCATCATCGGTGACCAGATGGTGGCGGGCGCAATCCCGTATGACGATCTGGAGGGGCTGGTCAAAGAACAGCTGGCAAACGCCCGTGGCAAGTAAGCTTCCGCGCCTGCTGCGCGAGCTGGCCGTGTGGCTGCTGATTGGCGTAGCCGTGAGCCTGGTGGTGGACTATTTCCACCAGCCCGCGCTGCCGCAGAATTTCTCCGCGACGGCACTGCACACCCTCGATGGTCAGCCCGTCGATCTTATCGCCATGAGTAAGGAGCGACCGCTGCTGGTCTACGTCTGGGCGACATGGTGCGGCGTTTGCCGCTACACCACGCCGTCGGTGGCGGCGATTGCCGCGGACGGGGGTAACGTGATGTCGGTTGCGCTGCGCTCGGGCGATAACGCGACGCTCGAAACATGGATGAGAAAGAAGAAGGCGATGATGCCCACGGTCAACGACGCCAGCGGAGAACTGGCGCGTCAGTGGGACGTTCAGGTGACGCCAACGCTTGTGGTGATCTCTCACGGTGAAGTGAAGTCGATCACCACCGGCTGGACCAGCGGCTGGGGAATGCGCCTGCGGCTGTGGCTGGCGTCGTAACGTTACTTCCCGCCAGCCAGCTCCAGGAAGCTACCGGTGACATAGGAGGCTTTGTCGCTCAGCAGCCAGGTAATGGCCTGGGCGACCTCCTCCGGCTGACCGCCACGCTGCATCGGTAACATCGACTTCACCCGATCCACACGCCCCGGCTCGCCGCCGGAGGCGTGAATATCGGTATAAATCAGGCCTGGCCGCACGCAGTTAACGCGAATGCCCTGCGCCGCCACCTCCAGCGCGAGGCCGGTGGTGAGGGAATCCACCGCCCCTTTGGAGGCAGCATAATCCACATACTCCCCCGGTGCGCCCAGTCGTGAGGCCGCCGAGGAGACATTCACAATCGCGCCGCCCTTGCCGCCGTGTTTATGCGACATGCGTTTCACCGCCTCACGGCAGCAGAGAAAATAGCCAGTGACGTTGGTGGACAGCACGCGGTTAATACGTTCAGCTGAGAGGTTTTCGATGGAGGATTGTTCAAACAAAATCCCGGCGTTGTTCACCAGCGCGGCGAGCGGCTCACCTTCGCGATCGATGCTGTCGAACATCGCCATCACCTGCGATTCATCGCTGATATCCGCGCGCACGGCAAAGGCCTTACCGCCCGCGTCCACGATCTGATTAATGACCTCTGTCGCGGCTTTGATGTTGTGATGAAAATTCACCGCAACGGTGTAGCCTTCGCTTGCCAGCTGTAGCGCGGTGGCTTTACCAATACCCCGGCTGGCGCCGGTGACCAATGCAATTGCCATTCTGTTCTCCAAATAAAAAAGCCGGGTGGCGGCTTCGCCTTACCCGGCCTACGTTACTACAGGAACAACGTTACTGGTATTCGCTCATCGGCACGCAGGAGCAGAACAGGTTACGGTCGCCGTAAACATCATCAAGACGTTTCACGGTTGGCCAGTATTTGTTTGCTACACCTGCCGGGAAGACAGCCAGCTCGCGGGTATAACCGTGGTTCCACTCTGCCACCAGTTCGTTCTGGGTATGCGGCGCGTTAACCAGGGGGTTATCTTCCAGCGTCCATTCCCCGCCTTTCACGCGGTCGATTTCGCTGCGGATCGCCAGCATCGCGTCGATAAAGCGATCCAGCTCCACCTTGCTTTCAGACTCGGTCGGCTCAACCATCAGCGTTCCTGCAACCGGGAAGGACATGGTTGGCGCGTGGAAGCCGTAGTCGATCAGGCGCTTGGCAATATCCAGCTCGCTGATGCCCGTCTCTTCTTTCAGAGGACGAATATCGAGGATGCATTCGTGCGCCACGCGACCATCGCGGCCGGTGTAGAGCACCGGATAGGCGTCTTTCAGACGTGTTGCGATGTAGTTGGCGTTGAGGATCGCCACCTGGCTGGCCTGCTTGAGCCCTTCCGCGCCCATCATGCGGATGTACATCCAGCTGATTGGCAAGATAGAGGCGCTGCCGAACGGTGCCGCGGAGACCGCGCCCTGACGGGTCAGCATGCCTTCAATCTGCACCACGCTATGGCCTGGCACAAACGGTGCCAGGTGCGCTTTGACGCCGATTGGGCCCATGCCCGGGCCGCCGCCGCCGTGCGGAATGCAGAACGTTTTATGCAGGTTGAGGTGCGACACGTCCGCGCCAATAAAGCCCGGAGAGGTAATGCCCACCTGGGCGTTCATGTTCGCGCCGTCGAGGTAAACCTGGCCGCCGAACTGATGCACCACTTCACATACTTCACGGATCGTTTCTTCGTACACGCCGTGGGTGGACGGGTAGGTCACCATGATGCAGGAGAGTTTGTCGCCTGCCTGCTCGGCTTTCGCGCGCAGGTCGGCCAGATCGATGTTGCCGTTTTTGTCGCACGCCACAACCACCACTTCCATCCCTGCCATCTGGGCAGAGGCCGGGTTGGTGCCGTGGGCAGAGCTTGGGATCAGACAGATATCGCGGTGGCCTTCGTTGCGGCTTTCGTGATAGTGACGGATCGCCAGCAGACCGGCGTATTCACCCTGCGCACCGGAGTTCGGCTGCATGCAGAGCGCGTCGTACCCGGTCAGCTTCACCAGCCAGTCGGAGAGCTGGTTGATCATCATGTGATAACCTTCCGCCTGCTCAGCCGGGCAGAACGGGTGCAGCTCGGAGAATTCAGGCCAGGTGATTGGGATCATCTCAGCCGCGGCGTTCAGCTTCATGGTGCAGGAGCCCAGCGGGATCATCGCCTGGTTCAGCGCCAGATCTTTACGTTCCAGAGAGTGCATGTAACGCATCATCTCGGTTTCGCTGTGATAGCGGTTGAACACCGGGTGAGTCAGGATCGCGTCGTCGCGCAGCATGCTTTCCTGAATGGAGCGGCTGTCGAGCGCAACCTCTTTGTCGAGCGTATCAACGTCCAGACCCTGTGCGTCACCCAGCAATACGTTGAACAGGGTCAGGATATCGTCACGGGTGGTGCTTTCGTCCAGCGTAATACCGACCGCATTGTGAATGTCGCTGCGCAGGTTGATTTGTGCTGCCTCGGCGCGCGCCAGCACGGCCGCTTTGTCTGCCACCTCGACGCACAGGGTGTCGAAGTAGTGCTCATGACGCAGTCTGAGACCTTTCTGTTGCAGACCGCAGGCCAGGATATCGGCCAGACGGTGGATGCGGCTGGCAATGCGTTTCAGACCTGCCGGACCGTGGAACACCGCGTATAAGCTGGCAATGTTAGCCAGCAGCACCTGCGAGGTACAGATGTTGGAGTTCGCTTTCTCGCGGCGGATATGCTGCTCGCGGGTCTGCATCGCCATGCGCAGCGCGGTGTTACCGGCGGCATCTTTCGATACGCCGATAATACGGCCTGGCATGGAACGTTTAAATTCATCTTTCGCGCCAAAGAACGCCGCGTGCGGGCCGCCGTAGCCCATCGGCACGCCGAAGCGTTGCGCTGAGCCGAAGACAATATCCGCGCCCTGTTTACCCGGCGCCGTCAGCAGCACCAGCGCCATAAAATCAGCGGCGACGCTAACAATAACCTTACGGGATTTGAGCTCGGCGATCAGCGCGCTGTAATCATGCACTTCCCCGGTGGTGCCCACCTGCTGTAACAGCACGCCGAAGACGTCCTGGTGATCCAGCACTTTATCAGTGTCGTCGACAATCACCTCAAAGCCGAAGGTTTCCGCACGGGTGCGCACCACGTCCAGCGTCTGGGGATGCACGTCCGCCGCGACGAAGAAGCGGTTGGCGTTTTTCAGCTTGCTCACGCGCTTCGCCATCGCCATCGCTTCAGCGGCGGCAGTGGCTTCATCCAGCAGCGAGGCAGAGGCGATATCCATACCGGTCAGATCCAGCGTCACCTGCTGGAAGTTCAGCAGCGCTTCCAGACGGCCCTGGGAGACTTCTGGCTGATACGGGGTGTAAGCGGTGTACCAGCCCGGATTTTCCAGCATATTACGCAGGATCACCGGCGGTAATTGCACGTTGGTGTAGCCCATGCCGATGTAAGACTTATAGCGCTTGTTAAGGCCGGCGATGGCCTTCAGCTCCGCCAGCGCGGCGAACTCCGTCGTGGACTCGCCTACCTGCGGCGGTGTGGCAAGCTGGATGTCTTTTGGCACGATCTGGCCGATCAGTGCGTTTAATGAATCCGCGCCAACTGTCTTCAGCATCTCCTGCTGTTGCTGAGCATCCGGCCCAATGTGACGTTCAATGAAGGCGCCACGGTTTTCAAGCTGGCTTAAAGTCTGTGTCATGAGCGATGGTTCCTGAAACGTGCAGTGAATCGTAATTATCTGTAACGCTGTTGCCCGGTGGCGCTAACGCTTACCGGGCCTACGTAGATCTGTAGGCCGGATAAGCGCAGCGCCATCCGGCACAACGTTATTCGTCTTCCAGTAGTGCTTCGTACGCGGTCGCATCCAGCAGCGCGGCAACCTGCGCTTCGTCGCTGGCTTTGATCTTAAAGATCCAGCCGCTTTCATAAGGCTCGCTGTTCACCAGCTCCGGGGAGTCGCTCAGCGCGTCGTTCACGGCAACAATTTCACCGCTCACCGGAGCGTAGATGTCAGAGGCCGCTTTAACGGATTCCGCCACCGCACAGTCGTCGCCTGCGCTCACGGTTGCGCCCACTTCCGGCAGGTCAACAAACACCATGTCGCCCAGCAGTTCCTGCGCGTGCTCGGTGATCCCAACGGTGTAAGTGCCGTCCGCCTCTTTGCGCAGCCACTCGTGTTCTTTGCTGTATTTCAGTTCTGCTGGCACATTGCTCATTGAAGTTCTCCTGATAAAAATAGTTAGGCGACCGGCTTACCGGCGCGAACAAAAATCGGTTTGGTCACGTTGACCGGCATTTCGCGGTTGCGGATCTGCACCACCGCCGTTTCGCCAATCCCCGCTGGCACGCGTGCCAGTGCAATACTGTAGCCGAGCGTCGGGGAGAACGTTCCGCTGGTGATCACGCCTTCGCGATGATTGCCATCGGCATCGGTGAAGCGCACCGGCAGCTCGCCGCGCAGAACGCCTTTTTCTTTCATCACCAGGCCAACCAGCTGTTCAGTGCCCTTCTCGCGCTGCATCTCCAGCGCTTCACGGCCAATAAAATCACGGTCAGCCGGTTCCCACGCGATGGTCCAGCCCATGTTGGCCGCCAGCGGTGAGACGCCTTCGTCCATCTCCTGACCGTAGAGGTTCATCCCCGCTTCCAGACGCAGCGTATCGCGCGCGCCCAGGCCCGCAGGCTTCACACCCGCCTCCACCAGCGCACGCCAGAAATCGGCGGCCTTTTCGTTTGGCATTGCAATTTCGTAGCCCGCTTCACCGGTGTAGCCGGTGGTGGCGATAAACAGATCCCCCGCCTGCACGCCGAAGAACGGCTTCATGCCTTCGGTTGCTTTGCGCTGCTCGTCGCTGAACAGAGACGCGGCTTTCGCCTGGGCGTTTGGCCCCTGCACCGCAATCAGCGACAGATCGTCACGAACGGTGATGTCGATGGCGTAGGGTTCAGCGTGTTGGGAAATCCAGGAGAGGTCTTTTTCGCGGGTGGCGGAGTTTACAACGAGGCGGAAGAAATCTTCGGTGAAGTAGTAGACGATGAGGTCGTCAATCACGCCGCCAGAGGCATTAAGCATGCCGGTATAGAGCGCTTTGCCCGGCGTTTTTAGTTTGGCGACGTCGTTTGCCAACAGATAACGCAAAAACTCCCGGGTGCGGCTACCGCGCAGGTCGACAATCGTCATATGAGACACGTCGAACATACCGGCATCGGTGCGCACCGCGTGGTGCTCATCAATCTGCGAGCCGTAGTGCAGCGGCATCATCCAGCCGTGGAAGTCCACCATGCGGGCGCCGCATAACACGTGCTGTTCGTACAAAGGAGTCTGTTGAGCCATCTTTTCCTCGTTGAAAAATTCACCGTGAAACCCGGTGTCGACCTCGCGATCGAGGGCCGACGCAAACGTTCTCTTTTACCTGAACTTACCACCGAAACCGGCGGTTAACCATAAGGTAAAACGGGTCATCACATTAGCTTATGACCAAAAATCGCTGAAAAGCCTACAGAGTTATTCACTGGTAAAATGCGATTAAACCCGCATAAAATTAACATCGAGCTAACAGGATTTAGCAGATGGTGATATTTCGTGCGGAAAAACGGGCCGAATTTCCGTTACATAAAAATAGTAAGATTAGATTTTCTAATGCGAAAAATGACGTGAAATTAGATTATTTCAAACGAGGAGATTTCCCCGGCGCGAAGGCCGGGAAAATAAAGTGTGACGGGGATCGAGATTAACGTAACCAGTCGGGAAGATCGTTAAGGCCCATTGCCTGACGAAGAAGCTGCGGTTTGACGCCGGGAAGGGTGTCGGCCAGTTTGAGGCCGATATCGCGTAGCAGTTTTTTCGCCGGGTTCGCTCCGGCAAATAGCTCGCGGAAGCCCTGCATACCCGCCAGCATCATCGCCGCACTGTGTTTGCGGCTGCGCTCGTAGCGACGCAGATACAGATGCTGACCAATATCTTTACCTTCCCGATGCAGACGACGCAGCTCTTCAACCAGCTCGGCCGCGTCCATAAAGCCGAGGTTCACCCCCTGCCCGGCCAGCGGATGAATCGTATGCGCCGCATCCCCCACCAACGCCAGACGGTGCGCCGCAAACTGACGCGCGTAGCGACCGGTTAACGGAAACGCCTGGCGTTCGCTTTCAAGCGTGCACAGGCCCAGACGGTTATCAAACGCCACGCATAGCGCCTGATTAAAGGCGTCCGGCGTCGCCTCCTGCATCTGCTGCGCTTTCTCCGGCTCTAAAGACCAGACGATGGAGCAGAGATGCGGATCGGCAAGCGGCAGGAAGGCCAGAATGCCATCATTGTGGAAAATCTGGCGCGCCACGCCGCCATGCGGCTCTTCGGTGCGGATTGTGGCAACCAGGGCGTGATGACGGTAATCCCAGAAGGTCAGCGGAATATCCGCTTTGTTACGCAGCCAGGAATTGGCGCCGTCGGCACCCACTACCAGCCGCGCGGTCAGCATGTCGCCGCTTTCAAGAGTGATAAACGCGTCGTTTTCGCCCCACGCCACCTGCTGAAGTTTCGCCGGTGCGATCAGCGTGACGTCGCTGCACTGCTGCGCTTTTTGCCACAGCGCGTGGTGGATCACCGCGTTTTCAACGATGTGCCCAAGGTGGCTGTAGCCCATGCTTTCATCGTCAAACGCGATATGGCCGAAGCTGTCTTTATCCCACACTTCCATGCCATGGTAACAGCTGGCACGCAGCGCCACGATTTCAGACCAGACGCCAAGGTGCGTCAGTAGCTTTTCGCTGGCGGCATTGATCGCCGAGACGCGCAGCTCCGGCGGTGCATCCTGCGCCATGGGCTGCGGCGCATTTTGCTCAAGCACCGCCACGCGCAGGCCGCTGCCCTGTAAACCACAGGCCAGCGCCAGTCCTACCATTCCGCCGCCGACAATGGCGACATCAACATTTTGCACGGTGATTACTCCTTAACGCGCGACCCAACCCAGGGTCCGCTGCGCCAGCACGTCACGTGCCGGAATGAACAGTTCCATCGCCATCAGCCCAAGGTTGCGACCCGCAACCAGCGGTGCCCAGCGATTGGCAAACAGGTGGACTAAACCGTCGGTAACGCCAATGGTCGCCGCTTTGTCCGCCTGACGTCGTTTCTGGTAATGGCTCAGCACTGAGTATGCGCCACAATCCTGTTGTTCGCTCCACGTCTGCGCCAGTAGTTCAGCCAGGCTCATCACGTCGCGCAGGCCAAGGTTAAAGCCTTGCCCGGCGATGGGGTGCAGCGTCTGCGCGGCGTTGCCGACCAGGGCGACGCGATGGGAGACAGTCTGCGATGCGGTCGTCAGCGCGAGCGGATAGGCCACGCGTTTTCCGGCCTGGGTGATACGCCCAAGCCGCCAGCCGAAGGCTTTTTGCAGCTCGGAACTAAAACGTTCGTCGGACCAGGAGAGAACCTCATCGGCCCGGTCCTGCGCATGGCACCACACCAGCGAGCAGCGCCCGTTCGACATCGGCAGCATGGCCAGCGGGCCGTGCTCCGTGAAGCGCTCAAATGCCCTGCCGTTATGCGCGCCAGCCGTAGAGACGTTAGCGATGACCGCCACCTGCCCATAGGGTTCAGAGCGCAATTCGACGCCGCACTGCGTGGCGATCGCGGAGCGTGAACCATCCGCCGCCACCAGCAGTTCCCCCTCCAGCGTGGTGCCGTTGTCCAGCGTCACGCTGACGGCTTCGTCACGGCGGCTAAAGCTGGCGACGCGCGCCGGACAGTGCAGCGTGACGCCAGGCGCGTCCTGTAAAAGACGGAACAGCCGCAGCCCTACGTCATGCAGCTCGACAACCTGCCCCAGCGCCTCGATCCGGTAATCGTGGGCATCCAGCGTCACAAACCCGGCGTGCCCGCGATCGCTGACGTGAACGGTGCCGATCGCCGTCGCGCAATCCGCTATCGCCTGCCAGATCCCAATACGCGCAAGCTGCTGACAGGTTCCCTGCGCCAGCGCGATAGCGCGGGCGTCGAAACCGGGATGATCGGCCGCCTGCGGCGCGACCGCCTCAACCAGATGCACCGGAAGCTGGCCCTGGGTTAACTGCGAAATAGCCAACGCCAGAGTAGCGCCGGTCATGCCTCCGCCAACAATGATTACGCTCATCCGCGTGCCGCCGCCATCAGCGCCTCGATGTCGTCGGCTTTTTTCACCACGGTCGCGGTCAGGTTTTCGTTACCGGTTTCGGTGATGACGATGTCATCTTCAATACGAATGCCGATCCCGCGGTACTGTTCCGGCACGTCGGCATCCGGCGCGATGTACAGCCCCGGCTCAACGGTCAGCACCATGCCAGGCTCCAGCACGCGCGAACGTTCCGGACCGTATGCCCCCACGTCATGCACATCCAGCCCCAGCCAGTGGCTCAGGCCGTGCATAAAGTACGGGCGATGGGCGTTTTCGGTTATAAGGGTGTCCACATCGCCTTTCAGAATACCAAGCTTCACCAGCCCGGTAATCATGATGCGCACCACCTCGCCCGTAACCTCCTGAATGGAGGTGCCAGGGCGGAACAGCGTCAGCGCGGTCTCCAGAGACTCAAGCACGATGTCATAGATTTCACGCTGCGCTGGGGTGAATTTACCGTTCACCGGGAAGGTACGGGTGATGTCGCCCGCGTAACCCTGATATTCACAGCCGGCGTCAATCAGCACCAGATCGCCGTCGCGCAGTTCACTTTCGTTTTCGGTGTAGTGCAGAATGCAGCCGTTTTCCCCGCCGCCTACGATGGTGTTATAGGACGGGAAGCGCGCGCCGTGACGGTTAAATTCATGGTGAATTTCGCCTTCAAGCTGGTACTCGAACATACCGGGACGGCACTTTTCCATGGCACGGGTATGCGCCAGGGCGCTGATTTCGCCCGCGCGGCGCATCACATTCAGCTCTTCTTCAGACTTAAACAGGCGCATCTCATGCACCACCGGTCGCCAGTCTGTCAGGGTTGCGGGTGCAGACAAATTCTGACGTGAGCCTTTACGCAGCTTATCCAGCGCAGTGAAAACAATCTCATCCGCATAGGCGTATTCACCCTGCGCGTGATAGAGCACGTCCAGGCCGTTGAGCAATTGATAGAGCTGCTGGTTGATTTCGCTGTAGGCCAGCGCGCGGTCCACGCCCAGTTTTTCCGGCGCCGCCTCCTGCCCTAAGCGGCGACCAAACCAGATTTCCGCAGTCAGATCGCGCACGCGGTTGAAAATCACGCTGTGGTTGTGGGTGTCATTGCTTTTAATCAGCACCAGTACCGCTTCCGGCTCGTTAAACCCGGTGAAGTACCAGAAATCACTGCTCTGGCGATAGGGGTATTCGCTGTCGGCGCTGCGCGTCACTTCCGGCGCGGCGAAAATCAGGGCAGCGCTTCCCGGCTGCATTTTTGCCAGCAGCGCCTGACGACGGCGAGAATACTCTTGACTGGAGATAACCATGACACCCTCCTGTGCGTTATTTTTCTTAGTGTAATGTTGGCTTGCGAACTTCCGGCGCGGTCGGCTGCGAGCGCGTAAAGTTGTCGTGGCACAGCAGAGACGCCACGCGCACGTACTCGATGATCTCTTCGAGAGACATCTCCAGCTCTTCCTGGTCTTCGTCTTCATCGTAGCCGAGCTGGGCGATGTTACGCAGATCGTCGATCGCTTCACCCGCTTCGCCGGTCACTTTATCCAGTTTAGGCTGGGTTACGCCCAGGCCAAGCAGATAGTGGTTTACCCAACCCGCAAGCGCATCAGCGCGATCGAAGACGCTGACATCGTCGCCTTCAGGCAGATAAAGCTGAAAAAGAAAGCCATCGTCTTCCAGGGAATCGCTGGTTGCGGCGTGCATTTTACGCAGCGCTTCCGCCAGTTCGTGGCCAAACGCCAGCCCTTCGTTGGTGAGGTCGTGGATCAGCGGCTGCCATGAGCTGTCGCTGTTTCCGCCGCACAGTATGCCGCTGATCAGACCGTGCATTTCGGCAGGGGTTAGACCGACTCCCTGCTGGTTCAGTAACTGGTTTAAATCCTTGTAACCAGGCATTTCGTTCTGTATAGACATACGCATTCGTCATCAAAGGGAGGATATTCATGATATGCTACCACTTTGGACCCTGGTGATACCAGAAAAGGGCTTGTATCTTCACATCAGGGTAGCTATAGTGTCGCCCCTTCGCAGCCCCCGGGGCAGTAAGCGAAGGCAGCGCAGTCAATCAGCAGGAAGGTGGCATGTCTGCACAACCCGTCGATCTCCAGATTTTTGGCCGTTCACTGCGAGTGAATTGTCCGCCTGAACAAAGGGATGCTTTGAATCAGGCTGCGGACGATTTGAATCAGCGGTTGCAAGATCTAAAAGAACGCACTAGAGTCACAAATACTGAGCAGCTGGTTTTCATCGCCGCGTTGAACATCAGCTATGAACTGACTCAGGAAAAAGCGAAGACCCGCGATTACGCGGCAAGCATGGAGCAGCGCATTAAAATGCTCCAGCAGACCATAGAGCAGGCATTGCTTGATCAAGGTCGCAGTCCTGAAAGACCGGGACCAAAGTTTGAATAACACTTCTCAGTTGACTATGGTAGAGTAACTGTGAAGACAAAATTTCTCTGAGATGTTTGCAAGCGGGCCAGTCCCCTGAGCCGATATTTCATACCACAAGAATGTGGCGCTCCATGGTTGGTGAGCATGCTCGGTCCGTCCGAGAAGCCTTAAAACTATGACGACACATTCACCTTGAACCAAGGGTTCAAGGGTTACAGCCTGCGGCGGCATCTCGGAGATTCCCTCTCTCTTCTTCTACCAACTACCATGACTCAATTCCCTGAAGTTTCTGCTTCACGCCAGGATATCCGTCAGCTCATTCGCCAGCGTCGTCGTGCCTTAAGCGCCGAACAACAGGCACAGTTTGCCCAGCAGGCCGCCGCCCGTATGATGGCCTATCCGCCTGTGGTGATGGCAAACACCGTCGCCTTGTTTCTTTCGTTTGATGGTGAGCTGGATACCCAACCGCTTATCGACCAGCTCTGGCGCGCCGGGAAAAAAGTTTATCTGCCGGTGCTGCATCCCTTTAGCCGGGGCAATCTGCTGTTTCTGCACTACCATCCGCACAGCGAACTGGTGGTGAATCGTCTGAAAATCACCGAACCCAAACTCGACGTGCGCGATGTGCTGCCGCTATCTGAACTGGATGTGCTGATTACGCCGCTGGTGGCGTTTGACGAGCAGGGACAGCGCCTGGGTATGGGCGGTGGTTTTTACGACAGAACGCTACAAAACTGGCAGCAGTACGGATTGCAGCCGGTGGGCTATGCGCATGATTGCCAGGGCGTGGAGGCATTACCCGTAGAGAAATGGGATGTGCCGTTACCGGCGGTGGTGACGCCCAGTAAAACCTGGACCTGGTAGAACAAAGCCGGGTGGCGGCTACGCCTTACCCGGCCTACATAAATCCTCGAACATTGTAGGTCGGGTA
>NZ_NRIQ01000002.1:0-65705 GCF_020224095.1 Enterobacter sp. CCUG 70166 | reverse complement strand
GCGTAAGCGCCACCCGACACCACAGACCGCACTATCAGTACAGCAGACGCGCGCGAATCGTCCCCGGAATGGCCTTCATGCTCTGCAATGCTTTCTCGGCAATGTCTTCATCCGCTTCAATATCAATCACCACATAACCCATCTGCGCGTTCGTTTGCAGATACTGCGCGGCAATGTTGACGCCCTGTTCGGCAAAGATCTGGTTGATAGCAGTCAGCACGCCCGGACGGTTTTCGTGAATGTGCAGCAGACGACGCCCGCCGTGTAGCGGCAGAGACACTTCCGGGAAGTTCACCGCAGAGAGCGTTGAACCGTTGTCGGAATATTTGCTCAGCTTGCCCGCCACTTCCAGGCCGATATTCTCCTGCGCTTCCTGAGTAGAACCGCCGATGTGCGGCGTCAGGATCACGTTGTCGAACTCGCACAGTGGAGAGGTGAACGGATCGCTGTTGGTGGCCGGTTCCGTCGGGAACACGTCAATCGCCGCACCAGCCAGATGCTTACGCTTCAGCGCATCGCACAGCGCAGGAATATCGACCACTGTACCGCGCGCGGCGTTGATCAGCAGTGAGCCCGGCTTCATCAGCGCCAGCTCTTCCGCTCCCATCATGTTTTTTGTGGACGCATTTTCCGGCACGTGCAGGCTGACCACGTCGCTCATGTTCAGCAGGTCAGAAAGATGCTGCACCTGCGTCGCGTTACCCAGCGGCAGTTTGTTTTCGATATCGTAGAAAAACACGTGCATGCCAAGGGATTCCGCCAGAATACCGAGCTGCGTACCGATGTGGCCGTAACCAATAATCCCGAGTTTTTTACCACGCGCTTCGTAGGAGCCCGCGGCCAGCTTATTCCACACGCCACGGTGCGCTTTGGCGTTAGCTTCCGGAATACCGCGAAGGAGTAGCAGCAGCTCGCCAATCACAAGCTCCGCCACGGAACGGGTGTTGGAGAACGGGGCGTTAAAAACCGGGATACCGCGTTTTGCGGCGGCATTCAGATCAACCTGATTGGTACCGATACAGAAACAGCCAATCGCCACCAGCTTTTCCGCCGCAGCAATAACGTCTTCAGTCAGTTGGGTACGGGATCGCAGGCCAATGAAATGGGCATCACGGATGGACGCTTTCAGCTCTTCAGTATCCAGCGCGCCTTTGTGAAATTCGATGTTGGTGTAACCTGCAGCGCGAAGGCTATCGAGCGCTTTCTGGTGCACGCCTTCAACCAGCAGGAATTTAATCTTGTCTTTCTCCAGTGATACCTTTGCCATTTACCCGACCCTGTTTTTATCTGAACTGATGTTGTGCTGGATATAAATCCCGTGCAGCCAACATATCAAAAAAAACTATTGCAGCAATATGAACGTTTGCGTCGGCACTCTGAAGAAAAGTCATACAGAGCAAAATGACAGAGGAAAATGCTATGGAAATTTACAAACGCGGAAGGATCGGCAAAAGAGGCGGAAAAACGTGACACAAGTCACCGAATTTAGCTTTTCAAAATTTTTTAGCGGGGGGAGCGCTCCCCCCGTCAGATCATTTTACGATGGTTTTTACACCGTCAGCCGTGCCGATCAGCGCCACGTCCGCGCCACGGTTGGCAAATAACCCTACTGTAACGACGCCCGGAATGCCGTTGATCGCATTTTCCAGCGCAATGGCATCGAGGATCTCAAGGCCGTGAACGTCGAGGATCACGTTGCCGTTGTCGGTCACCACACCCTGACGGTATTCCGGACGACCACCCAGCTTCACCAGTTGACGTGCCACGGCACTGCGCGCCATCGGGATCACTTCGACCGGCAGCGGGAAACTCCCCAGAATGTCGACCTGCTTGGAGGCGTCCGCGATGCAGATGAACTTATCCGCCACGGAGGCAATGATTTTTTCGCGGGTCAGCGCCGCGCCACCGCCTTTGATCATCTGCATGTGGCCGTTGATTTCATCCGCGCCATCAACGTAAATGCCCAGACGGTCCACTTCGTTGAGGTCGAAAACAGTGATGCCGAGGCTTTTCAGCTTTTCCGTGGAAGCATCGGAGCTCGAAACCGCGCCCTCGATTTGCCCCTTCATCGTGCCCAGCGCATCGATAAAGTGCGCCGCCGTCGATCCCGTACCAACACCGACAATGGTACCCGGCTGTACGTACTGGAGAGCGGCCCATCCTACTGCTTTTTTCAGTTCATCCTGCGTCATGATCGTTTTGCCTGTGGTGTGAAAACTCAGGGCGCATTATAGAACACGTCGAATGGATTTCGTCTGCCACGAAGGGAAAATTGTGTCATAGTGCAGATTAAGCAAAATTAAGGAGTCAGCCAGAGCAATGAAACGTCCGGACTACAGAACACTACAGGCACTTGATGCAGTTATTCGTGAACGCGGTTTTGAGCGCGCGGCGCAAAAGCTGTGTATCACCCAGTCCGCCGTATCACAGCGTATCAAACAACTTGAAAACATGTTCGGGCAGCCGCTGCTGGTGCGTACCGTACCGCCGCGTCCAACGGAGCAAGGACAAAAGCTCCTCGCCCTGCTACGTCAGGTTGAACTGCTGGAAGACGAGTGGCTGGGCGATGAACAGACCGGCTCCACGCCGCTGCTGCTGTCGCTGGCGGTGAACGCCGACAGTCTGGCAACCTGGCTGCTGCCGGCCCTTGCGCCGGTGCTGGCCGACTCCCCTATCCGCCTGAATCTCCAGGTTGAAGATGAAACCCGCACCCAGGAACGTCTGCGTCGCGGCGAAGTGGTTGGTGCCGTCAGTATTCAGCCTCAGGCGCTGCCAAGCTGTCTGGTGGATCAGTTGGGCGCGCTGGATTACCTCTTCGTCGGTTCAAAAGCCTTTGCCGAGCGCTATTTCCCGAACGGTGTGACCCGCGCCGCGCTGCTGAAAGCGCCTGCCGTCGCGTTCGACCATCTGGACGATATGCATCAGGCCTTCCTGCAGCAAAACTTCGATCTGCCGCCGGGCAGCGTGCCGTGTCATATCGTTAACTCGTCCGAAGCCTTCGTGCAGCTTGCACGTCAGGGAACCACCTGCTGCATGATCCCGCATCTGCAGATTGAGAAAGAGTTGAAAAGCGGTGAGCTGATTGATTTAACTCCGGGGCTGTATCAGCGCCGGATGCTGTACTGGCACCGTTTTGCGCCTGAAAGCCGCATGATGCGCAACGTCACCGACGCGCTGCTGGCGTTTGGGCATAAGGTGTTAAGACAGGATTGAAAAACAAGCCGGGTGGCGGCTTCGCCTCACCCGGCCTACGGGTTACTGAGCTGGCTTTTCAGTCGGCTCCAGCTGGAACACCACATCAACCTGATCGTCGAACTGAATGGTTGGCTGCTCGTAGGTTTCCTGAGCAGAAACCGGCGCGGCGTCCGCTTTCATCATCCGCACCATCGGGCTTGGCTGGTAGTTTGAGACGTGGTAACGCACGCTGTAAACCGGACCGAGCTTGCTCTTGAAGCCGGATGCCAGCTGCTGCGCCTGATGAATGGCATCATCAATCGCCGCTTTACGCGCTTCGTCTTTATACTTCTCCGGTTGCGCAACGCCCAGCGAGACGGAGCGAATTTCGTTCAGCCCTGCCTTCAGCGCACCATCCAGCAATCCGTTGAGCTTATCAAGCTGGCGCACGGTCACTTCTACAGTACGCACGGCGCGATAGCCTTTCAGGATGCTTTTGCCGTTCTGGTAATCGTAATCCGGTTGAGTACGCAGGTTCGCAGAGCTGATGTCTTTTTTCGCGACACCGTTCTGTTCTAGGAAAGAGAGGTATTGCGCAACACGATCGTCTGCCTGTTTCTTGGCGGAAGCAGCATCTTTCGCCGCCACGTTCACTTCAATTGCCAGGGTTGCAACATCCGGTACCGCATCCACGCTTGCCGTACCTGAAGTGACAATGTGCGGGCCGTTTGGCAGTTCATTCGCCTGCACCGACACCGCACCTAAACTTACTAATGCCGCCAGGGCCATCACCTTAAACTTCACTGTCATTCCTCCATGTTGCGAAGAGTGCCCTGTTAACAGGGCTCATGCCAGCAAGCTTAGCGGGTCTTGTTCAGATGTCCATAAGACAACGCTTAGTTGAACAATCCCTGTACGTGATGAATGCCCTCTTTCGCCAGCTGGAAGGCAATAAACCACATCACCAGCCCCACCAGGGTATTGATAATGCGCTGCGCTTTGGCGGTACGCAGTCGTGGCGCCAGCCACGCCGCCAGGATCGCAAGACCAAAGAACCAGAGGAAGGAGGCGCTGACCGTACCGAGCGCAAACCAGCGTTTAGGCTCAACGTCCAGCTGTCCACCCAGGCTGCCGAGCACCACGAACGTATCAAGATAAACGTGCGGGTTAAGCCATGTCACGGCGAGCATGGTGACGATAATCTTCCAGCGCCCTTGCTTCATCACTTCGGCGCTCGCCAGCTCAAGATTGCTGCTCATGGCCGTTTTCAGGGCGCCAAACCCGTACCACAGCAAAAACGCTACGCCGCCCCAGGTAACCAGCGCCAGCAGCCACGGCGACTGCATCAACAGGGCGCTGCCGCCAAAAATCCCGGCGCAAATCAGCAGCAGATCGCTCACCGCGCACAGCAAGGCAATCATCAGATGGTACTGACGGCGGATGCCCTGATTCATCACGAACGCATTTTGTGGACCAAGGGGAAGGATCATGGCCGCACCTAACGCAAGCCCTTGAAAATAGTAAGATAACATAACGTAATTCTCGCAGAGTTGTCCTGGGGCAGACTATACTGCGGGAACGACATTAGAGGAAATGGATAATATTAATTGGGGATTAGCGAGGCTAATAAAAGAAAAGCCCGGTGTCGCTGATGCTTACCGGGCCTACGGAGACGTTACTCTGCTTCTTTGACTTTTTTGACGTTTACATCCATCTGCGGGTACGGGAAGCTGATGCCGTTGGCATCGAAGTCACGCTTAATGCGCTCCAGCACATCCCAGTAAACGTTTTGCAGATCGCTGCTTTTGCTCCAGATGCGCACCACAAAATTAATGGATGATGCGCCCAGTTCATTCAGACGAACGGTCTGCTCGCGGTCCTTCAGAATACGGTCATCTGAAGCAATGATGTTGGTAATCAGAGACTTCACCTGATCGATATCGGAATCGTACGCCACGCTGATGATCAGCTCGTTACGACGCACCGGCTCGCGGGAGAAGTTAATGATATTGCCGGCAATGATTTTCCCGTTCGGTACCACCACAATACGACCGTCGACAGTACGCAGAGTGGTAGAGAAAATCTGTACCTGCAACACGGTACCCGCGATCCCGCCTAAATCCACGTATTCACCGGAACGGAACGGACGGAAGGTTACCAGCAGTACGCCCGCCGCCAGGTTCGACAGCGAACCCTGTAATGCCAGACCAATGGCCAGACCGGCAGCACCGAGCACAGCGATGACGGATGCCGTCTGCACGCCGACACGCCCCAGCGCCGCAATCAGCGTAAAGGCGATGATGCCGTAACGCACCAGCGCGGAGAGGAAATCGGCGACCGTGGCGTCAATGTGACGTGCAACCATCACCCGGTTGACCGCGTTCGATACGATACGCGCCACGATCATCCCGACAATGATGATGGCAATAGCGGCAACAATATTCACAGCGTAGCTCAGCAGTAGCGCCTGGTTGCGCACCAGCCAGTTACCCGCGTGATTGATGCTGTCTACAACATCAAGTTGTTCCATTTATTCTTCCTTTTGCTAAACCAAAACACAAAATCTATCCCTTAAGGGGACAGGCAGGTCAGTAAAGGGTAAACAAAAAGAGCGGGTAATGCCAAACAGATCACAAAATCAGGTATTGCAGGATATTGAAAAAGCATAAAAAAAGGCCCGCATTTGCGGGCCTTCTGATGTGCTGTCAGCAGTTCAAATTACAGAACGTCAACCGCGTTCAGTTCTTTGAAAGCCTGCTCCAGACGAGTAATCATAGAAGTCTGGGCAGCGCGCAGCCATACGCGTGGATCGTAGTATTTCTTGTTCGGCTGGTCTTCGCCTTTCGGGTTGCCCAGCTGACCTTGCAGGTAAGCTTCGTTGGTTTTGTAGTATTGCAGGATACCGTCCCAGGTTGCCCACTGGGTGTCGGTATCGATGTTCATTTTCACTACGCCGTAGCTTACGGAATCTTTGATTTCCTGAGCAGAAGAACCGGAACCGCCGTGGAAGACGAAGTTCAGGCTGTTGTGCGGCAGGTTGTGTTTCTTAGACACATATTCCTGAGAATCACGCAGGATGGTCGGGGTCAGAACCACGTTACCTGGCTTGTACACGCCATGCACGTTACCGAAGGATGCTGCGATGGTGAAGCGTGGGCTGATTTTGCTCAGCTCGGTGTAAGCGTAATCAACGTCTTCTGGCTGAGTGTACAGAGCAGAAGCGTCCATGTGGCTGTTGTCCACACCGTCTTCTTCACCGCCGGTGCAACCCAGTTCGATTTCCAGGGTCATGCCCATTTTGGACATACGCGCCAGGTACTTAGAGCAGATCTCGATGTTTTCTTCCAGAGACTCTTCGGACAGGTCGATCATGTGAGAAGAGAACAGTGGCTTACCGGTTGCTGCGAAGTGTTTTTCACCTGCGTCCAGCAGACCGTCGATCCATGGCAGCAGTTTTTTCGCGCAGTGGTCAGTGTGCAGGATAACCGGAACACCGTAGTGCTCAGCCATCTGGTGAACATGATGTGCGCCAGAGATAGCACCCAGGATAGCAGCGCCCTGAGGAACGTCAGTTTTCACGCCTTTACCTGCGATGAACGCAGCGCCGCCGTTAGAGAACTGAACGATAACCGGTGCTTTAACTTTTGCAGCGGTTTCCAGTACGGCATTGATGGAGTCGGTACCTACGCAGTTAACTGCTGGCAGAGCGAAGTTGTTTTCTTTAGCTACCTGGAACACTTTCTGTACGTCATCACCAGTGATAACGCCAGGTTTTACGAAATCAAAAATTTTAGACATGTTGCTTAGTCCTGTATCTTCGGCCGTTAGAAAAGGTGCGAGCTCTGATAAGCGCGCTGAAAATTGGGCAGGTTTCCCTGCCCCTGAATGGCTTACTTCTTAGCGCGCTCTTCGAGCATTGCTACTGCTGGCAGGACTTTGCCTTCCACGAATTCGAGGAATGCGCCGCCACCAGTGGAGATGTAGGAGATCTTGTCAGCGATACCGAACAGGTCGATAGCTGCCAGGGTGTCACCACCGCCTGCGATAGAGAACGCTTCGCTGTCTGCGATAGCGTTAGCCACGATTTCAGTCCCTTTGCGGAAGTTCGGGAATTCGAACACGCCGACAGGACCGTTCCACAGGATAGTTTTTGCGTTTTTCAGGATTTCAGCCAGTTTCTGTGCAGAAACGTCGCCCAGGTCCAGAATCTGCTCTTCATCTTTGATGTCATTAACAGATTTAAGGGTTGCGGTAGCAGTTTCGGAGAACTCGGTCGCCACGCGAACGTCAGTTGGAACCGGGATATCACAGGTGCTCAGCAGGCGTTTGGCTTCGTCAACCAGATCCGCTTCGTAAAGGGATTTACCCACGTTGTGGCCTTGCGCAGCAACGAAGGTGTTCGCGATACCACCGCCAACGATCAGCTGGTCAGCGATTTTGGACAGGGAATCCAGAACGGTCAGTTTGGTAGAAACTTTAGAACCACCAACGATAGCGACCATCGGACGAGCAGGTTCTTTCAGTGCTTTACCCAGCGCTTCCAGTTCGTCAGCCAGCAGTGGACCTGCACAGGCGACGTCTGCGAATTTACCGATACCGTGGGTAGAAGCCTGCGCACGGTGAGCCGTACCGAATGCATCCATCACGAATACGTCGCACAGCGCAGCGTATTTTTTGGACAGGGTTTCGTCGTCTTTCTTTTCGCCTTTGTTGAAGCGAACGTTTTCCAGAACAACCAGCTCACCTTCAGCAACTTCCACGCCGTCCAGGTAATCTTTCACCAGGCGAACCGGGCTGGACAGTTTGTCTTTCAGGTAATTAACAACCGGCAGCAGAGAGAACTCTTCGTTGTACTCGCCTTCAGTTGGACGGCCCAGGTGGGAGGTGACCATCACTTTAGCGCCCTGCTTCAGAGCCAGTTCAATGGTTGGCAGAGATGCACGGATACGCGCGTCGCTGGTCACTTTGCCATCTTTAACCGGTACGTTCAGATCGGCACGGATGAAAACGCGTTTACCTGCCAGATCCAGATCGGTCATCTTAATTACAGACATGGTGAATCCTCTCGTTGATTCTTAAAGTTTTGCAAGCGCAAGGTGCGCTCTACCTGAAACCTTTTGCGGCCATGGCTAACGTGGTGTCGAGCATTCGGTTAGCAAAGCCCCATTCGTTATCACACCAGACCAGCGTCTTGATGAGGTGCGCACCACTGACTCGCGTCTGCGTGCCATCCACGATGGCGCTGTGCGGGTCGTGGTTAAAATCTACTGAGACCAACGGTAATTCCGTATAGTCAACTATACCATGAAATGCTCCCTGTGCCGCTTTTTGCAGCAACAGGTTGACTTCACAGGCTTTTACCGGTTTTTTCACCGTCACGCTAAGATCGATTGCGGTGACGTTTATCGTCGGGACGCGCACGGCAATCGCTTCGAAACGGTCGTTAAACTGCGGGAAAATACGCGTGATCCCGGCAGCCAGTTTCGTATCCACCGGAATGATGGACTGGCTCGCCGCGCGAGTGCGTCGTAAATCCGGATGGTAGGCGTCGATAACCTGCTGATCGTGCATGGCGGAGTGAATCGTGGTCACGGTACCGGATTCAATGCCATACGCATCGTCTAACAGTTTAATGACCGGAATAATGCAGTTGGTGGTACAGGAGGCGTTGGAGACAATGCGGTGTTCAGCCTGCAGCTCGTGCTGGTTGACACCAAACACGACGGTGGCGTCGAGGTCGTGACTGCCGGGATGGGAGAACAGCACTTTTTTCGCGCCAGCATTCAGATGCGCTTCGCCATGTTCACGGTTACCGTACACGCCGGTACAGTCCAGCACCACATCCACACCCAGTTCGCGCCAGGGCAGCTCTTCAATACTGTTCTCATGCAGCACGCGGATGGCATCGTCACCGACGAACAGCTGTTCCCTTTCCTGGCGAACGTCCCAGGCAAAGCGACCGTGGCTGGTGTCATATTTCAATAAATGCACCATGCCCGCAGCATCCGCCAGTTCATTGATTGCCACCACGGTGATTTCCGCACGACGCCCGGATTCATATAAAGCACGAACCACGTTGCGCCCGATGCGACCGAAGCCATTAATCGCTACGCGTACGGTCATAGATCTCCTGCAAAGCTATCCCTGAGTTTGAGGTGGCTGAAAGAGTAATCCAGCGACGCCCGAAGGGGAATCCTTGCTGTCACAAACTGCGATTGATTGGTCAATTGTCGAACATTTAATCGACTGAAACGCTTCAGCAAGAATAAGCGAATCGGGGAATAAAAGGAATCTCTGTCCAGATGAATAAGCGAGCTATATGACTTGCATCACATTTTCGGTGGAATAATTTACAGAGCAGTTACATGTCTGAGGAATCGTGCATACAAGAAAGCCGGGCGGCGCTAACGCTTACCCGGCCTACATTTTATGCCATTTGTAGGCCCGGTAAGCGTTAGCGCCACCGGGCAAAACGGCAATTACAGCAGTTCTTTCGCCTTAGCGACAACGTTCTCAACGGTGAAGCCGAACTCTTCAAACAGCTGTTCAGCTGGTGCAGACTCACCAAACGTGGTCATACCGACGATAGCGCCGTTCAGGCCAACGTATTTGAACCAGTAGTCAGCGATACCCGCTTCCACTGCCACGCGAGCGGAGACAGCTTTAGGCAGTACGGATTCGCGGTATGCGGCATCCTGCTTGTCGAACGCATCGGTAGATGGCATAGAAACCACACGCGCTTTCACGCCTTCGGCAGTCAGTTTTTCCCATGCGGCAACGGCCAGTTCAACTTCAGAACCGGTCGCGATGAAGATCAGCTCAGGCTGGCCTGCGCAATCTTTCAGCACGTAACCACCGCGGGCGATGTTTGCCAGCTGCTCTGGGGTACGTTCCTGCTGCGCCAGGTTCTGACGGGAGAGGATCAACGCGGTCGGGCCGTCCTGACGCTCAACGCCGTATTTCCACGCCACCGCAGATTCAACCTGGTCACATGGACGCCATGTGCTCATGTTCGGGGTCACGCGCAGGGAAGCCACCTGCTCTACCGGCTGGTGAGTTGGACCATCTTCGCCCAGACCGATGGAGTCGTGGGTGTAGACCATCACCTGACGCTGTTTCATCAGCGCGGCCATACGCACGGCGTTACGTGCATATTCTACGAACATCAGGAAGGTAGAGGTGTACGGCAGGAAACCACCGTGTAGAGCGATACCGTTGGCAATCGCAGTCATACCGAATTCACGTACACCATAATGGATGTAGTTACCGGCAGTGTCTTCGTTGATTGGCTTAGAGCCAGACCACAGGGTCAGGTTAGATGGCGCCAGGTCAGCGGAGCCGCCGAGGAATTCTGGAAGCAGAGGACCAAACGCTTCGATCGCATTCTGAGACGCTTTACGGCTGGCGATTTTAGACGGGTTCGCCTGCAACTTCGCAATGAACTCGTTCGCTTTCGCGTCGAAGTCAGACGGCATGTCGCCTTTCATACGACGGGTGAATTCAGCCGCTTCCTGTGGGAAGGCTTTCGCGTAAGCCGCGAACTTCTCGTTCCAGGCTGCTTCTTTCGCCTGGCCCACTTCTTTCGCATCCCACTGCGCGTAGATTTCAGATGGGATTTCGAAGGCAGGGTGTTTCCAGCCAAGCGCTTCACGGGTCAGTGCGATTTCCGCGTCGCCCAGTGGTGCGCCGTGGGAGTCGTGAGTGCCCGCTTTGTTCGGAGAACCGAAGCCGATGATGGTTTTGCACATCAGCAGGGACGGTTTGTCGGTCACGGCGCGCGCTTCTTCTACGGCACGTTTAATCGAGTCAGCATCGTGGCCATCAACGCCCCGCACAACGTGCCAGCCGTAGGCTTCGAAACGTGCGGCGGTGTCGTCAGTGAACCAGCCTTCAACGTGACCGTCGATGGAGATGCCGTTGTCGTCGTAGAACGCAACCAGTTTACCCAGCTTCAGGGTGCCTGCCAGGGAGCACACTTCGTGAGAAATGCCTTCCATCATGCAGCCGTCGCCCAGGAACGCATAGGTGAAGTGGTCAACGATGTCGTGGCCAGGACGGTTGAACTGTGCCGCCAGGGTCTTCTCAGCAATCGCCATACCCACGGCATTCGCAATGCCCTGCCCCAGCGGACCGGTAGTGGTTTCAACGCCAGCGGTGTAGCCCACTTCCGGGTGACCTGGAGTTTTGGAGTGCAGCTGACGGAAGTTTTTCAGCTCTTCGATTGGCAGATCGTAGCCAGTGAGGTGCAGCAGGCTGTAGATCAGCATAGAGCCATGGCCGTTAGACAGCACGAAACGGTCGCGGTCTGCCCATGCCGGGTTCTGCGGGTTGTGGTTAAGGAAATCACGCCACAGGACTTCGGCGATGTCAGCCATGCCCATAGGGGCGCCCGGGTGGCCGGATTTGGCTTTCTGTACTGCGTCCATGCTCAGCGCACGAATAGCATTAGCAAGCTCTTTACGTGAGGACATTTTAACTCCAGATCGGACTGTTAAAGGCCATGCCCTTGACGACAGCGCGTTTTGGGCTACGCCGGAAAAAAGTGCCAACAATGTAACCCAAGCCGCAGGGCATGTACATGGACCATTCTTTTGCAGCTTAAGAAATCTCTGGATCATGCTCGCATGTTGCGCAATCTACTCGCCCGCCCCTGTAGATATTCCTTATACTTAGCCCGACACCGGCTTTGTTGACGGTGCATTTTTCGGAATTAATTCAGATTAACGAGTACGGAAGCAACATCATGAAAATGCGTGCAATTGGGCTGGCTGTGGGAACAACGCTCCTGCTAAGCGGCTGTCAGAATATGGATTCTAACGGCCTGATGACCTCAGGCGCAGAAGCTTTTCAGGCCTACTCATTGAGCGATGCGCAGGTGAAAGCGCTGAGCGACGAGGCCTGTAAGGATATGGATGGAAAAGCTACGCTTGCCCCGGCAAACAGCACCTACACGCAGCGTCTGAACAAGATTGCTTCCGCGCTGGGCGACAACATTAACGGTCAGCCGGTGAACTACAAGGTGTATATGGCGAAAGACGTCAACGCCTTCGCGATGGCTAACGGCTGTATCCGCGTTTACAGCGGCCTGATGGACATGATGAACGACAACGAAGTGGAAGCGGTGATCGGCCATGAAATGGGTCACGTTGCTCTCGGTCACGTGAAGAAAGGGATGCAGGTTGCGCTGGGCACCAATGCCGTGCGTGCTGCGGCGGCCTCTGCGGGCGGCATTGTCGGCAGCCTGTCCCAGTCGCAGCTGGGCGACGTGGGTGAGAAACTGGTTAACTCCCAGTTCTCCCAGCGTCAGGAGTCGGAAGCGGATGACTACTCTTACGATCTGTTGCGCAAACGCGGCATCAATCCATCGGGTTTAGCCACCAGCTTCGAAAAACTGGCGAAACTGGAGGAAGGCCGTCAAAGCTCCATGTTTGACGATCACCCGGCCTCCGTTGAACGCGCGCAGCATATCCGTGACCGCATGGCGGCAGACGGAATTAAATAAAACTTCGGCCCGGTGCGCGCCGCGCTACCGGGCAACAAGGCTCAATCAGTACAGCGTTTTCTGTGGCGGCCCGGCAAACTTAAGGGCGCCAATCTGCCCCATCCGCACTTCCACCACCGACGGCCCCGGCATCGCCAGCGCTTCCGTCATCACCGCATCAAAGTCCTCAGCCCGCTCAACGCTCCAGGCCTGTAGGCCAATCGCCTGCGCCAGCAGGGTAAAGTCCGGTGTATGCAGTTCGTTATAATACTGACGCCCGCCAAAATATTTATCCTGAATACCGCGCATTACGCCGTAGCCCCCGTCGTTCATGATGAGCAGCGTCACGTTGGCTTTCTCCTGCGCCAGCGTCGCCAGCTCGCCTAAATTGAGGCTCAGGCCGCCGTCGCCCACCAGTCCCACCACCCTGCGCTGCGGGTTGGCAATCGCGGTGCCGATGGCCATCGGCAGTCCCATACCAATCGCCCCGGCGAGAGAGTGAATGTTCAGCAGCGGACCGTTAGCCCTGAACAGACGGCTACCCCACAGGCTGCCGGACACGGTGATATCGCGCACCAGCAGGCCGTCTTTCGGCAGGGCTTTTTCTATGGCGTCGTTAAGCTTCGCATAGGCGCCGCACTGCTCGCGCAGCCCCTGCTCAGCTTGCCCGACCGCCTGCTGCACCTGCATATCCCACTGGGCGTTGCCCCACTCGCGGCCCTGCACTTTTTCAGCCAGCGCGCCAAGCACCGCGGAACAATCGGCTATCAACGTGCTATCCATCAGGTAGTTACGGCTGGCTGCCGCCGGGTCGATATCAATCTGCACGCGCGGGGACGGCAGCTCAAGCGTCCAGGAGCGGGTTTCGTTGCTGCGCAGACGTGAACCGGCGACCAGCGTAAAATCACACTGCGCAATCAGCGCCTCCACCGACGGCGAGTTGTGGAACGCCCGCAGGCTGGCGCGGTGGTCGTCCGGCAGCACGCCGCGCGCGTGGGTGCTGGAAATCACGGTGATGCCCGCATCCGCCAGTTTTTTCACCGCCTCAGCGCTTCCCAGCGCCCCGCCGCCCAGCCACAGCAGCGGCTGTTTCGCCTGTTTGAGCTGCGCCCACAGCGCGTCAACCATCCCGGTATCCACGGCTGGAACCGATGCCGGTTTGACCGGGGCGGTTACCAGCGACAGCGGAATTTTGGCGCCCTGAATATCAATCGGGATTTCCACCGAAACCGGTCCGCACGGCGGGGTCTGCGCGTCCTGGATGGCTTTATGCAGAATGGCTATCGCCTGATTCGCATTGCTGATACGGTACGCCCGTTTTGAGCTGGCCTTCAGGAAGGTCAGCTGATCGCGGGTTTCATGGATAAACCCGGTGTCGGCGTCCAGCCAGGCTTTCTCTACCTGCCCGGTTAAATGCAGCAGCGGCGTGCAGGCATTCATCGCTTCCACCAGCGCGCCTACCGCGTTCCCGGCCCCCGCGCCGGTGCTGGTCAGCGCCACGCCGAGGCCGGAAAAGCGCCCGTGAGCATCGGCCATGGTGACGGAACCGGCTTCACCGCGCGCGGGTACAAAGCGGATATTGCCCCGCTGCCCAACCGCATCCGCTATCGGCAGGTTGTGAATGGAGATGACGCCGTAGATGGCCTCAACCTGATACTGCTCCAGCGTTCTGGCGATGGCGTCGCCGACGGTTATCATTTCGCTCATTGCTCACCCTTTCTCAGTCGCACCAGTGGTTGACGCTGTTACCCGTCGCCAGATAAATGCTCTTTTGTTGCATCCAGGCTTTCAGCCCCTGGATACCCTTCTCGCGGCCCAGACCGCTCTCTTTAAAGCCCCCGAACGGGGTCGAAATCGCAAAAACTTTGTAGGTGTTGATCCACACCGTGCCTGCCTCCAGCTGCTCGCTGAGACGCAGGGCGCGCCCGGTATCGCGCGTCCAGATCCCCGCCGCCAGGCCGTAAACCGAGTCGTTCGCCTCGCTGATCAACGCCGCTTCATCGCCAAACGGCATCGCCACCAGCACCGGGCCGAAGATCTCCTCCTGACAGGCGCGAGCGCTGTTGTTTAGCCCTTCGATAATGGTTGGCTGGAAAAAGCTGCCGTTTGCCAGAGCGGGATCGGCGGGGATCTCGCCGCCGCACAGCACGCGGCCCCCTTCCCGCTTCGCAAGTTCGACGTACTCGATCACGCTCTGGCGATGTTTCTCGCCGATCAGCGGTCCTACATGCACGCCGTCGGTAAACGGATGCCCGACGCGCAGCCCGCGAGTTAATTCCAGCAGCCTCGCCATCAGCGGGGCGTAAATACTCTCGTGGATAAACAGCCGCGATCCGGCGATGCACGCCTGCCCCGCCGAGCTGAAAATGCCGTAGCAGATCCCGCGCGCCGCCTGTTCGATATCGGCATCCTCCAGCACGATGGTCGGCGATTTGCCGCCCAGCTCCAGCGAGGCCGGGATCAGTTTTTCCGCCGCCACGTGCGCCAGATGACGGCCCGTAGTGGTTCCGCCGGTAAAGGAAATTTTGCGCATGCGAGGATGACGCGCCAGCGCATCACCAATCACCGAGCCTTTGCCCGGCAGCACGCTCAGCAGCCCGGCGGGCAGCCCGGCCTGTTCAAAAATCCGCGCCAGCTCCAGCGCCATCAGCGGCGTGGCTTCGGCGGGCTTGAGGATCACCGCGTTCCCGGCGGCAATCGCCGGTGCGACCTTCTGCATTTCGCTGGCAATCGGCGAGTTCCACGGCGTGATGGCCGCTACCACGCCAAGGGGCTCGTAGCGGCTCAGCGTCAGCAGATCCGGCTGGCGCGGTGTCGGAAGTTCCCCTTCCAGCAGCTCGCAGGCGGCGGCAAAGTAGCGCGCCGTTCCCGCCGCGCTCATCACCAGCCCGCACGCTTCCGCCAGCGGCTTGCCGTTATCCCGGCTCTGCATCTGCGCCAGTTCATCCACACGGGATTCAATAAGATCCGCCACCTTGTGCAGGATCTTCGCCCGCACGTGCGGCAGGCTGTTACGCCAGGCTGGATCGCGCCAGGCGCGCTCTCCGGCGTCTACCGCCTCCTCCAGGTCATCCAGACTGGCGGCGTTCAGCGTCGCATTGATCGACCCGTCTGCCGGGAAGTGGCTCTGCATCGGGTTACCTCCGCCGTGTCGCCACTGGCCGCCGATAAAAATCTTCAGATCGTCCATCGTCACTCCTCAGCTCAGGGCCAGCTCGCGGCAGGCGCGCACCGCGCTCAGTGCCGCCAGGGTGGAGGTTTTAGGGTTAGACGCCAGCGGCAGTCCGCTCAGCTCCAGATGGAATTCGCCAAACAGCCCTTCGACGTGCAGCGTGTGGGTGTTACGTTTCGTTGCCGGGTCAACCATCAGCTGCACGCGGGTGTCATCCATCCCGACGCCGCCGAGCGCCACGGTCGCCGCTACGTTGGCGTTCGCCGGGAACAGCCGCGCCGCCTCGCGGGCGCTGCCTTCAAAAAAGACCTTTGCCTCTGACACCGCATTCAGATCGATAAGCTGCTCGGCATAGCTGCCGCGCCAGCTGGCCGGGCTTTTGCGCGACTGATAGGTGACGCGCTCAAGCCCACCCTCTTTCGCTGCCGCCAGCCCGTCGATACCGGCCACTGCACCGGAAAGCAGAGTCAGTTTTCCGCCCGCGGCGAGCAGACGCTGCTCCAGCGCGCTGTCCGCCAGCGCGCCGGTGGAAATGACGGCCAGATGCCAGCCGCGACGCAGGATCTCTTCCCCGTACTGGGCCACCGCCTGCTGGCTGGCGCATTCCAGCACCAGATCCGGCGTTTGCGCGCACGCCATTGGCGACGTCAGCGCCTCGACCGCATCGCCAAACTGGTCGTGAATGGCGGCATGGTGAGATGCGCGCGCCACGATCCAGCCGATAGCCACACCGGCGGGCAGGCGCTCAATCACCGCCTGCGCCATGGCACCAAAACCAATCAACATTACCTTTTTCATGATGCGTCCTTACAGATGGCGACAGAAGCCGCCGGAAACGTCCAGCGCGGCGCCGGTGGTAAACGAGGCCAGCGGCGAGGCGAGGAACAGCAGCGCCTGCGCGGGCTCCTGCGGCTTGCCGAGGCGCGCCATTGGAATGCCGCGCTTGCGCGCGATATCCGCCGTCCACTCCGGCCAGCTCTGGCTTTTGTCCGCCCGGTTTTCAAAGCGGCGCTGCCACTGGCCGGACTCCACCATGCCGAGCAAAATGGAATTGACGCGAATGCCTTTACCCACCAGCTCTTTCGAGAGCGTCAGCGTCATGTTCAGCAGCGCGGCACGAGCAGCGGAGGTAGCGATCATGTGCTCCTCCGGCTGTAGCGCCAGCAGGGAGTTGACGCAGGTAACAGAGGCAATGTCTGACTGCTCCAGCAGCGGCTGAAACGCCTGCACCGGATTGATGACGCCAAACAGCTTCAGCTCTGCCTCGTGCAGCCACGCCTCGCGCGGGGTGTCATGGAAGTGCGCCACGTAGCCCTGCCCGGCGTTGTTGATCAGCAGATCAGCCGCGCCAAAGCGCGCCTGCACCGCATCCGCAAAGGCCTGAACCTCGTCGGCGTTCAGCACGTCGCAGCGGTAAGAAAAAATCTCCCCGTGGGGGAATTCGTTTTGCAGCGTCGCATGGGCGCTGGCGAGCCGGTCCGGGTCACGGCCGCAGAAGGCGACTTTCGCCCCTTCCCCCAGCAGCAGGCGCAGCGTTTCAAAGCCAATGCCAGAAGAACCGCCGGTGACTACCGCTACGCGCCCGTCAATTTGTGCATTCATCGCGCACCTCTTCGTTAATGCGTAAAAGCTGTTGGTTGAAAAACACGTCGTTATCGAGATAGCTGGCGTGCCCGGCCTGCGGAATGGTGGTAAACGGCATGCCGTAGCGCAGCGCCAGCCCCTGCACCAGTTCGGGCTGCGTTATCGCGTCCTGCTCGCCGCACCAGACTTCAAACGTGCCGGAGTATCGTTTAAGCCAGCCGTGAATGTCGTCATGCGCCAGCATCCACGCGGCGGCAAGGTAGCCTTCCGGGCGCAGCGTGCGCATGCCCGCCGCGACGGTGGCGATATCTTCCGCGCGCGCGCCGGGGCGCAGCAGCTTCGCGGCACGGGTCTGGGCGAGGATTTCGCCGCCCAATGCCATCTGCTGCTCGCGGTTGCGCCAGACCTGCTCCCGCTGCTCCGGCGCGGCATTGCCGTAGCCCTGCGCAGCGTCGGCCAGTACAAGATGAATGACGCGATCCGGGAACTTCGCCGCAAACGCACTTGCGACCAGTGCCCCCAGGGAATGGCCCACCAGCACCGCCTGCCAGACACCGGCGCGATCCAGCATCGCCGCCAGCACGTCGGCGTAATCCCCCGCGTTTGCCCGCGCGACGGCCAGCATCGGGCTTTCGCCATAACCGGGCATGTCCCACGCCAGCACGCGAAAACCGTTCAGCGCCATCTGCTTGTGCCAGGACGCAGCGCCAGAGCTGATCCCGTGTAGCAGCATCAGCGGAATGCCGCTTCCCTGTTCACGAAAACCCGTCATCATGCCCCCTTAGTTCCGCTTCACTTTCGAGAGCGGATGGTCGGACGGATAGGTCGGGATTTCCGGCTTGTTGGTCCCCAGCATGACGCACATCAGCGCCTCCTCTTCCCCGTGGTTAAACAGGCCGCGATAGATGCCCGGCGGGACGGAGATCAGGTCACGCTCGCGCAGCACCGTTTCGGTGTAGTTGTCGCCGTCCTGGATCATCAGCGTGATCTGCCCCTTGAGCATGAAGAACACCTCTTCCACGTCGTCGTGCAGGTGCAGCGGCCCTTCGCACTTCGACGGCAGTACCATGGTGGAGAAGGTGAAATGGTCCGCCTGCACGGTATTGGTGTCGTTCGCCACGCCGGTTGCGCCGGTGCCGATGTAGCGCATCTGCGCCCGGCGGTATTTCGGGTCAAAATCGGCCTGGAACTTCAGCGCGTTCCAGTCGTATTTACGGCCTTCGAAGCGCGCGATGCGCGACTCGACCCACTCTTCCATCGTCAGATGGTCAGGTTTGATGCCCGTTTTGTGGGTTACGGTTGAATCAGTCATGACACTCTCCTCAGTAACGTCTCAGCAGCGGCAGTAACAGGACGCAGCCCACCGCCGCCATCACCGCCAGAAAAATCAGCCCGGAATCCATGCTGTGGGTGAAGGCGATAAGCGCGCCCATCACCGCCGGCGACAGCGCGCCTGCAAAGTTTCCCAGCCCGTTGAAAATGCCGCCTGCCGTGGCGCTCACCCGGGGATGGGTGGCCTTCGCCAGCAGGGCGAAAATGTTGGGCGCTCCGGTGCCCCACATAAAGGTGCTGAAGCTCATCGCCGCGATGACGGCGAGCGGGGTATCGAGGTGCATCACCGCCGCCAGCCCCACCGCCGCCCCCGCCATCGAGATAAAGCAGGCCGCCGCGCGCTTATCGACCCTGTCCGAGAGCCACGCGCCAATCACCTCGCCCGCCAGCATGGCGATGAACGGCATCGACGACAGCCAGCCTGCATGCTCCAGGTGGATGCCTTTGCCTTTGATCAGGTAGCCCGGCAGCCAGCCGTTGATGCCCCACAGGTAGGTCAGGAACGCGATGTTAAAGATGCAGATGATCCAGAAGTGCGGGCTGACGAACAGCTCGCGCCGCGCGGCACGCCGCTCGTCCTGTGACGCCTGCGAAGTGCCGGGTTTAGCCTCCAGACGGATCCCGCGCAGGCCGATGCGTACAAAGATAAGCACCGGCACGGTAAGCATGGCCATGACAAAGAAGGTGCTCTGCCAGCCGAAGGTGTTCAGCAGCCAGAGGGAGAGCGGGAAGCCAATTGCCGCCCCTACCGGTGTGCCCAGCAGCCACAGCATGGTGGCGCGCGCCTGCAGATGCTGCGGGAAGTTGTGGCGCACGATGGCGAAAGCCAGCGGGAACAGCGGCCCTTCCGCCACGCCCAGCAGGATGCGCAGGACGATCATCAGCGTGTAGTTATGGGTAAAGCCCATCGCCACCATCAGCACGCACCACACAGCCATCATCCCGGTGAGCAGGCGCAGCGGCGCAATTTTGTCGCCTAAACCGCTCAAAAATACCGACGAAAAGCCGTAGCTCAGCAGGAAGGCGCTCATCAATATGCCGAGGCGCGTGGTGTCGAAATCAATGCCCATCGCCTGCTGGAAATGGGTATCCGAAAAGAGCGCCGCGATGCTGATTTTGTCGAAAAACGCCAGCAGCACGCAGGCCAGCAGCGACAACGGGATGGCCCAGCGCACCGCTTTTTCGGGCGTGCGGGTCCCCTCACCGCTCGCCTCAACCGGCGCGGTGTTCGTCTCTAGTGTGGTCATCTCTCCCCCTACGGGTGCGGGTTAGCTATCGCAGTGACATCAGTGAAAATGTCGGGTCGGCAAGCGGTACGTTCGACAGATCCCGCCCCGCCGCCAACCAGCGCTTCGCCAGCTTGACGGTGCGCGCATCGTTGAACGCCACCAGCTGCGTCAGCCGCCCGTTTTCATCCAGCGAGAAGAACAGCGCATCTTCACGCACTATCGTTTTACTCTCCGGCTGCGGAATACCGAGGATCTGAATATTGTGCTGATATTGATCCGACCACAGCCACGGCGCGTCGTCATAACCTGGCGCATCGGGGTTGAGCATCGCTTTCGCCGTCGCCACCGCCTGATTCTGGGCGAAGGCCCAGGACTGGATGCACAGGCCGTAGTGATGGTGCTGGGCGACATCTCCTGCGGCAAAGATGAATGGATCCGAGGTGCGTCCATGGGCATCCACCACGATCCCGCGCCCGGTTTTCAGCCCCGCATCAAGCGCCAGCTCCAGATTGAGATCGACGCCGATCCCGACCACGACCGTATCAAAGGTTTCACGGTTGCCGTCGCAGTGGATGACCGGCAGGCCATTATCGTCCTCCAGCTCCAGCACGCCGCAGCCGGTACGGATCTCCACCCCCTGCTCGCGGTGGATGGCCTCCAGGCGCTGCGACACCTCGCCGCTCACCGAGCGCATGCACAGCGCAGGCTGCTGCTCGAACAGGGTGACCGCCACGCCGCTTTTCCGCGCGGAAGCGGCAATCTCAAGGCCTATCCAGCCGCCGCCGATAATCGCCAGATTGTGACTTTCCGACAGGCGACTTTTCAGGCGCTGCGCGTCCTGCCAGTGGCGCAGGGTATAAACCTGCGGATGGCTGGCCCACGCCTGCGAAGGCAGGCGCGCCCGCCCGCCGGTAGCGATCAAAAGAATGTTGTAACTAAGACGTTCGCCGTTGCTTAAACGCACGATTTTCTCTTCACGATCGACTGATTCAGCACGCAGCGGGCGGTACCAGATCAGGTTCAGCGCCTGCTGCGCTTCTTCGCTAAACAGCCGCGGGAGCGCCGCGTCCGGCTCCAGCAGAGACGCTTTTGACAGCGGCGGCCGCTCGTAGAAATCCCATTCCTCTTCCGCCACCACGCAAATCTCGCCGTCGAAGCCCTCGTCACGCAGGGTTTTCGCCGCCCAGCCGCCCGCCTGGCCGCCGCCGATAATGACAATGCGCGATGTCATACCGCCTCCGGCTTTTTCTGCTGACGGCGCGTGTCGTGGTCAATCCCGCCCTCCACCGCCCATTCGGTAAAGGAGACCAGGGAGTGCTCCAGCTCACGCGGCTGCCAGTTTTCGGTCAGGTAGTCGTCGTTGGTGTAATACTCAAACGCGCCGCCGGTCGGGCTGTTGACGTACCAGAAGTACGCCGACGACACCGGATGACGGCCCGGCCCGATAAAGGTGCTCCAGTCATGTTTATTCATCGCGATACCGCCGCCGATCACCTCGTGGATGTCGCGCACGGTGAAGGCCACATGGTTGAGGCCGCGCTTGCGGTTCGGCAGTTGCAGCAAGAACAGGTTGTGATGGCCGCCACGCGCCCCGCAGCGCAGGAACACGGCGCGGTTGATATAGCGATCCGAGACCTGGAAGCCGAGCACCTCGCGGTAGAATTTCTCTACTGCCGCCAGCTCTTCCACGAAGAACACCACATGCCCCACGTTGATCGGCTGGGCGCGATCGTAAACCGGACTGGGTGTGTCGATACGGCGGGCGTCGCCCCACTGGTTTATTGGCTCGACGTTAAGCTCCACGTCGGTCTGCTGGGTCACCTGCACGCGCAGCGTCATGCCGTTCGGATCCAGGCATTCCAGCGCGTCGCCCACTTCACGAAAACCTGGCTGTTGCGCCAGCTTCGGGCGCAGCGCATCCAGCTCAGACTGGCTGGCAACCGCCCAGGTCATGCGGCGCAGGGTGTTGCCCGCTTCAAACGCGGGCGGCAGGTCGGGGCTGTCGATCGGGTTAAGCTCCACGCGCGCGCCGCTCAGGGTGATGAAACGCTGGCCGCTGGCATCGCCCGTCAGGCCAAAATCACGCATAAATTTGGCGCAGTGCGTCAGGTCTTCCACACCAAATTCCAGCTTTTCAATTCCGGTTATACTCATCGTTCGTTGCCTCATCTGGCCCAGATTGGGCGTAAAACATGCCCGACGCAGTCAAGCGCCTGACGTTAACTCACTGATTTAACTGGCCTGTGACAGATACCCTAAGAAGCCAGAAATTTTATCCGCCGCAAGGCGAACCTCGTTTTGCAGGCGCTCGCGGTCGCTCTGTGGGATCTCCTCCGACGGCACCAGAATGCTGACCACCGCCGCCACGCGGCCGCTTCGGTCATACACCGGGTAGACGATGGAAGAGATGCCGTGGCGGAAGAAGGATTCGCCGATGACATACCCGCGGGCTTTGTCCTGCTGCACCATCTGCCACAGGGCTTCACGGTCGTGAAGCTGCCCCGGCGTGTTGCCCGGCAGGCGCTCATGCGGGAACAGCTGTTCGAAATCAGCGCGGGAAATATCGGTCAACAGCATGCGGCCCAGCGAGGTGCAGTGCACCGGCAGACGGGTACCAATGCTGACCTGGTTGATACGCGACCCGGCGGCGCTGACGCGGGCGATATAGATAATGTCGCGCCCGTCGCGGATCGCCAGATGGCTGCTGCACTGGCTCACGTCGCGCAATTGCTCGATCACCGGCTGGCCGACCTGCGCCACGTCCAGCGAGGCGATGTACTCAAAGCCAAGACGCAGCACGTTCATGCCCAGCGAAAAGGTATTGGTGCGCGTGTTGCGCTCCAGAAATCCCATGTACTCCAGCGTCTGTACCACGCGATAGGCGGTGGCCTTCGGCATATCCACCAGCCGATGCAGTTCGGCAAAGGTCAGATCGCGATGCTGCTCGCCAAAGGCCAACAGCAGCTGTAAACCGCGCTCCAGCCCCGGCACCAGATACTTCACTTCCTGATCGTTTGCCATCATTGCCCTACCTTAGTTAAAGACAAAACCGCCGTTGACCGGGATCAGCTGTCCGGTGATGAACCGCGACAGATCGCTTAACAGCCAGACCACGCTGCCGGTGACGTCTTCCGGCTGCTGCGCGCCCGTTAACGCACGGCCGTTTTCGTAGAGCTGATGCCGTTCGGCGGGGACATATTCCGTCGCCTCGACGCGGGTTAGCCCCGGCGCGATGGCGTTAATGCGTATACGCTTTTCACCCAGTTCGCGCGCCATTGAGCGGGTCATGGCAATCACGGCGCCCTTGCTGGCGACGTAGGCCATCAGGCG
Organism: Enterobacter sp. CCUG 70166; assembly: GCF_020224095.1. Lineage (NCBI taxonomy): Bacteria > Pseudomonadati > Pseudomonadota > Gammaproteobacteria > Enterobacterales > Enterobacteriaceae > Enterobacter > Enterobacter sp. CCUG 70166. Next base: position 42,403 of record NZ_NRIQ01000002.1, on the reverse strand, counting down.
CGGCGCGCCCCACAGTGCGGTGTCGGACGCGACGTTCACGATGCCCGCCCCCTCGCGTAGCAGCGGCACCGCTGCGCGCGTCACCAGCCAGGTGCCTTTGACATTGACGCTCATCACCCGATCCCAGAGATCCGGATCGTAATCGAGCATATTTTTGCCGCCGACGCCCGTCGCCATCGCCGCGTTGTTCACCAGGCCGTCAATCAGCCCCTGCTCGCCAATCGCGCTGAACACCTGCTCAATGGACTGCGGATCGGCCAGATCGATAACGTGCGATTCGATCGCATAGCCTTGCTCACACAGCCGGTGGGCGCTCTCGGCCAGCTCGCCTTTGAGGATGTCGCACATCACCACCGCCGCGCCCTGCTCCGCGCAGGCCTGGGAAAAGTGAAAGCCCAGCCCGCGCGCGGCGCCGGTTATGACGATGCGCTTACCGCTCAGCAGCCCGTTCATCAGGCGGCCCCCTGCTGTGCTTCACGCATCGCCAGCTGCTCTTTGGCGGCCTTTTGCATCATGCGACGCAGGCGCGAGAGGCCAACGTCGTGCTGATACAGGTATTCATGATCGCGGGCGTTTGGCGCCAGGCTCTCCAGCACCACGCGGTCCTGCTCCAGCACTTCCCAGTGCAGTTTTTCCAGCCGGTTGCGGTACATGAAGCGCCACATATCGCGCTGCCAGCCCTGCACGCGGCGGATGCGCCAGAAGAAGACGCGGCAGTTGTCGTTATCTTCCGGCACCACCATACCGACGATAAAGAAGTGGCCGCCCGGCCCGAAACGCTTCTTGTACGGAATGGAGAGACGCATCCAGCAGGTGCCGCTGTTGCCCAGCTCCACCCAGTCGAAGTTGACGCCGCTCTGCCCTTTCTTCTCAAAGATAAAGCCGGTTTTGGTCGGCTGGAGCACCATGTCGGCCTTGCGATCCCCTTCCGCCATTGAGTGCGAGGAGGAGTGCAGATAGGTGCCGTGCATCGGGTCCATCACGTTTTCCAGCGCGTACTGGTAATTGCATTTCCACGCGGCGGTGCAGAGGAAGTTGCTGAAGTTTTCCGTGTCGGCGAGTTCATCCGGGAAGGTCAGTTCGTCCGGCTGCTGATCCGCGGTGACGCCAAACCAGAGGAAGATGGCGCCGTGCGCCTCCTGCACGTTATAGCTGCGCACGCACTGCTGGCCGACCAGCGGACATTTATCCACAGCGGGCACGTCTTTCACCTCGCCGTTGCCCGCCACCTCTACGCCGTGATACCAGCAGGCGATGCGGTCGCCGAGGTTCCAGCCCATCGACAGGCGCGCGCCGCGGTGCGGACAGCGGTCCTCCAGCGCCTGCACCTGGCCGTCTTTGTTGCGCCAGACCACAATCTGCTCGCCCAGGCGGGTGATGCCCACCGGCGCAGACTGCACTTCCCAGCTCGCCAGCACCGGATACCAGAGGCCGCGCAGGCCTTTATCCAGATAGTGTTGTACGGTCGTCGTCATCGCGTTGCCCTCAGTAGCCGTTAACCTGTAAGAATGCCTGGAAGCTGGCGTCGCTCCACGGCTCACCCTGCTGGTCGAGCATGCGCACCGCGTTCAGCCCGTTTACCAGCTCCGGTAAGGTTTCAACGCCCTGCTCGAAGAGATCTTCCAGCGTCGCAATCAGCTTCACCTCCCAGCTTTCCGGCTCGCGGCTGCGGGTCTGCCAGATCAGGTTCTGGTACTCGCCCGGCTTGTGAATGGCGCCATTACCGCCCTCTGCCGGCGGGGTAAACTGGCGGCTTTCCGGCAGCGCCGGGTTGTAGTTCAGCGTGTCGCTCATGCCACGGTCTCCTCAACAAAGGTAATCTGAATCTGGTTTTCAAAGACCCGAACCGGGTAACGGTTGAGGTTGCGTCCTCCGGGGCCGTGCAGACACTGGCCGGTTTTGACGTCGAACACCGCCTCGTGCAGCGGGCATTCCACCTTGCCGTCTTCTACGAAGCCCTGACTCAGCAGGGCATAGGCGTGGGGGCATACGTCTTCCAGCGCGTAATATTCACCGTCGATCAGGTAAACGCCGATCTCTTTCCCGTCGACGTTGCCGCTAAAAGGGAAATCTTCCTGTACTTGTTCTGCGTCACATACGCCTATCCAGCTCATCACGATCCTCCAGGCTTTTGTTTCATATATGAAACTCTGTTTCTTATTTAATACGGTCAATATAAAAGCGATGAATGTTTCGTCAAGCGACAATGTGACGAATTTGTTAATCGATCGGCAATTAATTAACTAAGTGTGCAAGGGATCACGAAAAAATGCAGCGATATGAAATTTTCATTATTACAGCGTGAGAAATACGTTTTTTTAATGGTCTCTTATTTTGAATAAAAGATATTGACTTCCTTTCTTTTTACTCTCTAAAAATAAATTAACGTCACCTCTTTCGCGTTTCACCGGTGAAACTCATTTTTAATTTATCTTTAATAAACAATGAGTTTCACAGGTTAATCATTTTAGCTCCGTGACAATCACATTGATGAAAAATATAAGTTACAAAAAACGTAAGGCGGACATAATGACGGCAAGATGGCAAGGCACGATTGCGCTTTTATTACTCATTATTATTTCGTACGTCGATCGGGTAAATATCTCGGTAATGATTTTAAACCCGGAATTTGCCGAACATTTTCAGTTAAATGAAAACAGAATGTTACAGGGTCTACTTATGACCTGCTTTCTTCTGGGTTATGGTTTTTCCGCTCTATTATTAACGTCGGTTATTGAAAGCAAACTTCATTATCGGCAGGGATTATTGAGCAGCATTGCGCTTTGGGCCGCGGTCTGCGCGGTTTCGCCTTTGTTAGGCTCGCTGACGGGAATGGTCATCGCCCGCGAAATAACCGGGGTTTGTCCACACCTTCACGCTGGCCTGGGGAATGTTGCTGCTGCGCATGCGGCGCGCAGCAGCAGTAAGGCTTATTCGCCTTTTTTCGCTGCCTGGATGTAGAGCATTTCCAGCGCCAGGGTCGCCGCGGCCAGCGCGGTGATCTCGGACTGGTCATAGGCCGGAGCCACTTCCACCACGTCCATCCCGACAATGTTCAGATCCTTCAGGCCGCGCACCAGCTTGATGGCGCGGTCTGACGTCAGGCCGCCGATCACCGGCGTACCGGTACCCGGTGCGAATGCCGGATCCAGGCAGTCAATGTCGAAGGTCAGGTAGACAGGCATATCGCCGACGATCTGCTTAACCTGAGCCAGAATATCGTCCACGCCGCGATCGTTCACCTGGCCCGCGTCGAGTACGGTAAAGCCGTTGTCTTTGTCGAACTCGGTGCGGATGCCGATCTGCACGGAGTGGTTCGGATCGATCAGGCCTTCTTTCGGCGCGGTGTAGAACATGGTGCCGTGGTCGAATTCGCAGCCGTTCGCGTAGGTGTCGGTATGCGCGTCAAAGTGCACCAGCGCCATTTTACCGAAGTGCTTCGCGTGGGCGCGCAGCAGCGGCAGTGTCACGAAGTGGTCACCGCCGAAGGAGAGCATGCGTTTACCGGCCGCCAGCAGCTTCTCGGCGTGCGCCTGCAATTTTTCGCTCATTTCGCGCGCGTCACCGAAGGCGTACACCAGATCACCGCAGTCCACCACGTTCAGGCGCTCGCGCATGTCGAAGTTCCACGGGAAGCGGTTGTGCTCCCAGGCCAGGTTGGTGGAAACCTGACGGATTGCCGCCGGGCCATGACGTCCACCCGCACGACCGGACGTTGCCATGTCGAACGGTACGCCGGTGATCACCCAGTCAGCATCGCTGTCGTAAGGCTGGAAGTTCATCGGAAGGCGTAAAAAACCAAACGCGTTAGATACCAGAGAATTATCGTACTGATGACCTAAAGTGCTCATGTCCTGACCTCTTATAAAGTCGATACATTAAAAACAGATGAAAAAAAATCCCCTCCGCGTCGTTAAACCCGACGAGGAAGGGATTGATTCGTAAATCGCATAGTGGGGCGAATTATCGCCGTTAATTCATACGGGTTCAAGTGAGTATAGGGCATCGTGCGGTCTGATGCCCTCACCCCAACCCTCTCCCACCGGGAGAGGGAGGTTTTACTACTCGTCTTCTAGATACGTATACCCGTACAGACCCGCTTCAAACTCTTCCAGGAACTGCTGCTGCAAGGCATCGTCCAGACCGGTGTTTTTGACCTGATCGCGGAACTGGGTGAGCAGTTTTTTCGGATCCAGCTGAACGTATTCGAGCATATCCGCCACGGTGTCCCCTTCGTCGGACAGCTCAACCTCCACGCTGCCGTCAGGGAAGACAAACACGTCAACCGCTTCGGTATCACCGAACAGGTTGTGCATGTTGCCGAGGATCTCCTGATACGCACCCACCATAAAGAAGCCCAGCATTGGCGGGTTCTCCGGATCGTACTCCGGCATTGGCATGGTCGTTGCGATACCGTCACCGTCGACGTAGTGGTCAATCGCGCCGTCGGAGTCACAGGTAATGTCCAGCAGCACCGCGCGGCGTTCCGGCGCATGATTCAACCCTTCCAGCGGCAGAACCGGGAACAGCTGGTCGATACCCCAGGCATCCGGCATCGACTGGAACAGGGAGAAGTTGACGTACATTTTGTCCGCCATACGTTCCTGCAACTCGTCGATAATCGGACGGTGTGCGCGGTTGCTCGGATCGAGCTGCTTCTGCACTTCATGGCACATGTTCAGATAGAGCTGCTCCGCCCACGCGCGTTCCTGCAGGCTAAAGGTGCCTGAAGAATAACCGACGTGAATGTCGTGCAGATCCATCTGGCTGTCGTGCAGCCATTCGCGCAGAGAACGACGCGTGCCCGGCTCGTGCATCTCCTGCCAGGTTTCCCACATGCTTTGCAGGGAACGTGGAGCATCGTCTGCCGGAGGCGTGGCTTCAGTGATTTCGCTGCGCTCAACGCCGATGATGTTAGAGACCAGCACCGTATGGTGCGCAGTGACCGCGCGGCCGGATTCGGTGATCACCGTCGGGTGCGGCAGGCCGTGCTCTTCGCAGGCATCGCCAATCGCCCAGATAATGTTGTTGGCGTATTCGTTCAGGCCGTAGTTGACCGAGCAGTCAGACTGCGAGCGTGTCCCTTCGTAATCCACACCCAGGCCACCGCCCACGTCAAAGCACTGAATATTTACGCCAAGCTTGTGCAGCTCAACGTAGAAACGTGCCGATTCACGCACGCCGGTGGCAATGTCGCGAATGTTGGCCATCTGCGAGCCAAGGTGGAAGTGCAACAGCTGAATGCTGTCCAGACGACCGCGCTCACGCAGAATTTCCACCAGCTGAAGCACCTGGTTCGCAGCGAGGCCGAACTTGGATTTTTCACCGCCGGAAGACTGCCATTTACCGGAACCCTGCGACGCCAGTCGCGCACGCACGCCAAGGCGTGGGATCACGTTTAGACGCTCGGCCTCTTCCAGCACGATCGCGATTTCGGTCATCTTCTCGATCACCAGATAGACCTTGTGGCCCATCTTCTCGCCAATCAGCGCCAGACGAATGTATTCGCGGTCTTTATAGCCGTTACAGACGATCACCGACCGGGTCATGCCCGCGTGCGCCAGAACCGCCATCAGCTCCGCTTTGGAGCCAGCTTCCAGGCCCAGCGGTTCGCCGGAGTGGATCAGGGACTCAATCACGCGACGGTGCTGGTTTACCTTGATCGGGTAAACGAGGAAATAGTCGCCGTTATAACCATACGATTCCCGCGCGCGTTTGAACGCGGCGTTAATAGAACGCAGGCGATGTTGCAGGATCTGCGGGAAGCAGAACAGTGCAGGCAAGCGCTGACCCTGTGCTTCACGGGCTTTCACCAGCTTAGCGAGATCCACGCGCGCTTCCGGGACGTCCGGATCCGGGCAGACACTGATGTGGCCCAGCTCGTTAACGTCGTAGTAGTTATTGCCCCACCAGGCAATATTGTAAGTGCGCAGCATCTTGCTGGCTTCCTGGGAGCTCATCGCAACCTCCTGCATAGAACGTAGTACACCCTGTTCGCCTGCTGACGAAGGCGAAAGCGAAGACATGTCGTCAGACATAGCGAACCTCAACTCTTTGTATTAAGTGTAAAACAGTTGACTACTATCGCAGCGTTATACGGCGATAACAACCCATTAACGGCTCCATTTCCCAGCAGAGTATGCTGAAATCCAGACCGTGCGACCGGTTTCTTATTCATATCATTGTAAAACACGTATCCGAACTCTGTATGACAAGGTTCGGCGAAACCACGAGAAAACTCCTGTATTAACAAGAGCGCCCTTGTTCAGTTTTCACAAAGCGTGACCGGCTCTGGAATCCTGAGAAGCACCGAGATGGGTATAACATCGGCAGGTGTTTAGACCAGAAGTGCGGGTGGGAATCAAATGCGCGCCAGAACGACTGCGCTGAATGAGCGGAAAACAATGGTTCATTATCTCGTATCACCTCCACGGCCGCCTCTGCTGAAACGGACCACAAGCCAAAGCTAAAAGTTCACTGCTTAACCCGGCTGGAAGTGGCGACACGATGTGTTCATCGAGCGCTTATTTTATATGAGCCGCGCGCCGCGTTTTATACCGAGAAGGTCGCTAAAAAGCAAAACAAAAATGCGCAGGTTGCCAGCGCCGTCAGGAAAAATTTCCAGCCGTGTTTTCAACGCAGTGAGAGGTGAGTCAAAAAAAACTGGAAATCGGGTGAAGAAGTGACCTAAAATAGACGTCCAGATGTTAATCCATCCATACCGATTAACACTCAGACTGCCAGTGTCAAAATCCTGCAGGCCTTGGTAGAATTATCTCCTTTGGCTATTCCACACAGCAGTTCGAGCTAACCAAATTCCTTTTAGGTGAAATAAATCATGGCAAAACACCTGTTTACGTCCGAGTCCGTATCAGAAGGACATCCTGATAAAATTGCTGACCAAATCTCCGATGCGGTGCTGGATGCGATCCTCGCGCAGGATCCAAAGGCGCGCGTAGCGTGTGAAACCTATGTCAAAACCGGCATGGTTCTGGTTGGCGGTGAGATCACCACCAGCGCATGGGTTGATATCGAAGAGATCACCCGTAACACGGTGCGTGAGATCGGTTATGTACATTCTGATATGGGCTTTGATGCCAACTCCTGCGCCGTACTGAGCGCTATCGGCAAACAGTCCCCGGACATCAACCAGGGCGTTGACCGTGCCGATCCGCTGGAACAGGGCGCGGGCGACCAGGGCCTGATGTTCGGCTACGCGACCAACGAAACCGACGTGCTGATGCCAGCGCCGGTGACTTACGCACACCGTCTGGTGCAGCGTCAGGCTGAAGTGCGTAAAAACGGCACCCTGCCGTGGCTGCGTCCGGATGCGAAAAGCCAGGTGACCTTCCAGTATGACGACGGGAAAATCGTCGGCATTGATGCCGTGGTTCTTTCCACGCAGCATGCTGAAGATATTGACCAGAAATCCCTGCAGGAAGCGGTGATGGAAGAGATCATCAAGCCGGTTCTGCCAACTGAATGGCTGAGCTCTGCGACCAAATTCTTCATCAACCCAACCGGACGCTTCGTTATCGGCGGCCCAATGGGTGACTGCGGTCTGACCGGTCGTAAAATCATCGTTGATACCTACGGCGGCATGGCGCGCCACGGTGGCGGCGCGTTCTCCGGTAAAGACCCGTCTAAAGTGGACCGTTCTGCGGCGTACGCTGCACGTTATGTGGCGAAAAACATCGTTGCTGCGGGCCTGGCTGACCGCTGTGAAATTCAGGTTTCCTACGCCATCGGCGTGGCTGAGCCAACCTCCATCATGGTGGAAACCTTCGGTACTGAAAAAGTGCCTTCTGAACAGCTAACCCTGCTGGTGCGTGAGTTCTTCGACCTGCGTCCATACGGTCTGATTCAGATGCTGGATCTGCTGCACCCAATCTACCAGGAAACCGCAGCGTACGGTCACTTTGGTCGCGAACATTTCCCTTGGGAAAAAACCGACAAAGCCGCCCTGCTGCGTGATGCTGCCGGTCTGAAATAATCGACTGCCAGCAGCTTAAACAGGCCAGCCTTTGTGCTGGCCTTTTTTATGTCGGGTAGCGGCTATGCCTTACCCGACCTACGGGTAGTGAATTTTGGTAGGCCGGGTAAGGCGCAGCCGCCACCCGGCAATTTTTGGAACCGTTTACACCTCACTCTCTATACCCCGCTTTCAGAATATTCTCTTTGCATGATCGCATTTCTTCTGCTGTTACATTCCCTTTCAGTTAAGTCTGAAATTTGTGCAAACGCGATGCATATCAATTAATTTACCTCTATATTTTCAAAGCTTTAATTATTTTTACGGTTACAAACTAGTGTAACCGATTACACCGTTGTGATTTGACTCACATATTTTTATGAGCCGCTCACCTACTCTTAATATCGTAAAAACTGATAACCCAACTGGAGGGCATAATGCCTGACAATAATAAACAGGGGCGTACGTCCAATAAGGCAATGACGTTCTTCGTCTGCTTCCTCGCCGCTCTGGCAGGATTACTCTTTGGCCTGGATATTGGCGTAATTGCCGGTGCATTACCTTTCATCACCGATGAGTTCCAGATTAGCGCACACACTCAGGAATGGGTGGTCAGCTCCATGATGTTCGGTGCCGCCGTCGGCGCGGTCGGCAGCGGCTGGCTCTCCTTTAAGCTCGGGCGTAAAAAGAGCCTGATGATCGGCGCGATCCTGTTCGTTGCCGGCTCACTGTTCTCTGCCGCTGCGCCTAACGTTGAAGTGCTGATCCTCTCCCGCGTGCTGCTCGGTCTGGCAGTGGGCGTGGCGTCTTATACTGCCCCGCTGTACCTGTCTGAAATCGCACCGGAAAAAATCCGCGGCAGCATGATTTCCATGTATCAGCTGATGATCACCATCGGTATTCTGGGGGCTTATCTTTCCGATACCGCCTTCAGCTACAGCGGCGCATGGCGCTGGATGCTGGGCGTCATCATCATTCCGGCCATTCTGCTGCTGATTGGTGTCTTCTTCCTGCCGGACAGCCCGCGCTGGTTCGCCGCCAAACGCCGCTTCCACGATGCCGAACGCGTGCTCTTACGCCTGCGTGATACCAGCGCCGAAGCCAAAAACGAGCTGGAAGAGATCCGCGAAAGCCTGAAGGTCAAACAGTCCGGCTGGGCGCTGTTCAAAGAGAACAGCAACTTCCGCCGCGCGGTGTTCCTCGGTGTGCTGTTACAGATCATGCAACAGTTCACCGGGATGAACGTCATCATGTATTACGCGCCGAAAATCTTCGAACTGGCGGGCTACACCAACACCACCGAACAGATGTGGGGCACCGTGATCGTCGGCCTGACCAACGTGCTGGCGACCTTTATCGCTATCGGTCTGGTGGACCGCTGGGGGCGTAAACCAACCCTGACGCTGGGCTTCTTGGTCATGGCCGTCGGGATGGGCGTGCTGGGTACCATGATGCACATGGGCATTCACTCCCCAACGGCACAGTACTTCGCCGTGGCGATGCTGCTGATGTTTATTATTGGGTTTGCGATGAGCGCCGGTCCGCTGATTTGGGTACTGTGTTCTGAGATCCAGCCGCTGAAAGGGCGTGATTTTGGTATCACCTGCTCTACCGCAACCAACTGGATTGCCAACATGATCGTCGGCGCAACGTTCCTGACCATGCTCAATACCCTGGGTAATGCCAATACCTTCTGGGTCTACGCCGGTCTGAACCTGTTCTTTATTGTTCTCACGATCTGGCTGGTTCCTGAAACCAAACATGTTTCACTGGAACACATTGAACGTAACCTGATGAAAGGTCGTCCTCTGCGCGAAATCGGCGCACACGACTGATCCTCCTGCGGGGAGGCGCCTCTTGCGCCTCCCCGCTTCCCGCTTTATGCTCTGCCCCTATGAAATCTCCCCGTCTCCCCATCGCCATTCAGCAAGCCGTTATGCGCAGCCTGCGGGAAAAACTCGCCCAGGCCAACCTGAAGCTCGGCCGCAATTATCCTGAACCGAAGCTGGTCTATCAGCAGCGTGGCACCGCGGCGGGCACCGCCTGGCTGGAATCGTATGAGATCCGCCTGAATCCGGTGTTGATGATGGAAAATCAGCAGGCGTTTATCGAAGAAGTGGTGCCGCACGAGCTGGCCCACCTTCTGGTGTGGAAACACTTTGGCCGCGTCGCGCCGCACGGCAAAGAGTGGAAATGGATGATGGAGGAGGTGCTCGGCGTTCCGGCTCGCCGCACCCACCAGTTCGAGCTGGAATCGGTACGCCGCAATACGTTTCCCTACCGCTGCCAGTGCCAGCAGCACCAGCTTACCGTCCGCCGTCACAACCGCGTGGTGCGCGGCGAGGCGACCTATCGCTGCGTAAAGTGCGGCGAACCACTGGTGGCGGAATAATCGCTCGAACTTTCAGGAACTTTCCTGATCTGACTGATTGCATACGGGAACAACATTCGTTACGTTGCGGGCTCGTTTTGACACGGAGTGTAAGATGTCCCGTAATGTTTCTCTCGCAGTCGCTTTTCTGGCGACGGCGCTCTCCGGCCATGCTCTGGCCGACGGTATTCACAGTTTCTCACAGGCAAAAACCGCAGGCGTAAAGATTAACGCCGACGTACCGGGTGATTTCTACTGCGGCTGTAAAATTAACTGGCAGGGTAAGAAAGGGGTCGTGGATCTGGGATCCTGCGGCTATAAGGTGCGCAAGAACGAGAACCGCGCCAGCCGAATCGAATGGGAACACGTTGTTCCGGCCTGGCAGTTTGGCCACCAGCGCCAGTGCTGGCAGGACGGTGGACGTAAAAATTGCGCAAAAGATCCGGTCTACCGCCAGATGGAAAGCGATATGCACAACCTGCAACCCGCAGTGGGTGAAGTCAATGGCGACCGCGGAAACTTCATGTACAGCCAGTGGAACGGTGGCGAAGGCCAGTACGGTCAGTGCGCCATGAAGGTCGATTTCAAAGAGAAACTCGCCGAACCGCCTGCCCGCGCGCGCGGCAGCATCGCCCGCACTTACTTCTATATGCGTGACCGCTACGATCTCAACCTTTCCCGCCAGCAGACGCAACTCTTCAATGCCTGGGACAAGCTCTACCCGGTGACGGACTGGGAATGCCAGCGCGACGAACGTATCGCCAAAGTCCAGGGGAATCACAACCCTTACGTCCAGCGGGCTTGCCAGGCGCAAAAGAGCTAACCTACACTACGGCAATTCGCTTATATCGCATGACACATGGAATTTCTGACTATGCGCATCCCTCGCATCTATCACCCTGAACTGATTACCCCAGGCGGCGAAATCGCCCTGCCTGATGATGCCGCGAACCATGTAGGTCGCGTGCTGCGCATGGGCGCAGGCCAGGCGATTCAGCTCTTTGACGGCTCTAATCAGATTTTTGACGCTGAAATTACGCGCGCCGATAAAAAAAGCGTGCACGTGAAGGTGCTGCGTGGCGACGTGGACGACCGGGAATCCCCGCTGCACATTCACCTTGGCCAGGTGATGTCGCGCGGGGAAAAGATGGAGTTCACCATTCAGAAATCCATTGAACTGGGTGTAAGCCTCATTACGCCACTTTTTTCTGAGCGCTGCGGCGTTAAACTGGATGCGGAACGTCTGAACAAAAAGATCCAGCAGTGGCAGAAAATTGCCATTGCAGCCTGTGAACAGAGTGGCCGCAACCGCATCCCGGAGATCCGCCCGGCGATGGATCTGGAGGACTGGTGTGCAGAAGAGGAAAGCGGGCTTAAGCTTAATCTTCATCCGCGCGCCAGCGCCAGCATCAATACGCTGCCGCTGCCCGTTGAGCGCGTACGCCTGCTGATTGGCCCGGAAGGCGGCCTGTCGGCTGACGAAATCGCCATGACGGCGCGTTACCAGTTTACTGATATTCTGTTGGGACCTCGCGTTCTGCGCACTGAGACAACGGCACTCACCGCCATTACCGCCCTACAGGTGCGATTTGGCGATCTGGGTTGAAGCAAAGCCTGACCCATAACCGGAGAAGAACATGATTAAGCTCGGCATCGTGATGGACCCCATCGCAAACATTAACATTAAGAAAGATTCCAGCTTCGCTATGCTGCTGGAAGCGCAGCGTCGCGGCTATGAACTCCACTATATGGAGATGAACGATCTGTACCTGATCAACGGTGAAGCCCGCGCACGTACCCGCATCGTTAACGTCGAGCAGAACTACGAAAAATGGTACGAATTCGGCACCGAGCAGGATATTGCCCTGGCCGACCTTAACGTCATCCTGATGCGTAAAGATCCGCCGTTCGACACCGAATACATTTACTCCACCTATATCCTTGAGCGTGCCGAAGAGAAAGGCACGCTGATCGTCAACAAGCCGCAGAGCCTGCGCGACTGCAACGAGAAGCTCTATACCGCATGGTTCTCTGACCTGACGCCGGAAACGCTGGTCACCCGCAGCAAAACGCAGCTGAAAGAATTCTGGCAGAAGCACGGCGACATCATCATGAAGCCGCTGGACGGCATGGGCGGCGCATCGATCTTCCGCGTGAAAGAGGGCGACCCGAACATTGGCGTGATTGCCGAAACGCTGACCGAGCTGGGGACCCGCTACTGCATGGCGCAAAACTATCTGCCGGCCATTAAAGACGGTGACAAGCGTGTGCTGGTTGTAGACGGCGAGCCGGTGCCTTACTGCCTGGCGCGTATCCCGCAGGGTGGTGAAACCCGTGGCAACCTGGCGGCCGGAGGTCGTGGCGAACCGCGTCCGTTAAGCGAAAGCGACTGGGAAATTGCCCGCCGTGTCGGCCCTACGCTGAAAGCCAAAGGCCTGATCTTCGTTGGCCTCGATATTATCGGCGATCGTCTGACCGAAGTGAACGTCACCAGCCCGACCTGCATTCGTGAGATCGAAGCGGAATTCCCGATCTCGATCACCGGAATGCTGATGGACGCTATCGAAAAACGTTTACAGAAATAACCTGTGACAGCGCCTGTGTTTATCCCCATACTGGGCGCTGTCGCTTTTTAAACCAGGAAACAGTACCTCTGACAATGAATTTACAGCATCACTTTCTTATTGCCATGCCTGCTCTCCAGGATCCGATTTTCCGCCGCGCCGTGGTCTATATTTGCGAATACAACGAAGACGGCGCAATGGGGATTATCATCAATAAGCCGCTGGAAAACCTTCAGGTCGAAGGCATTCTGGACAAGCTGAAAATCCCTGCTGAAGCGCGGCTGCCGGAAATCCGTCTTGATAAACCGGTGATGCTCGGCGGACCGCTTGCAGAAGATCGTGGCTTTATCCTGCATACCCCGCCGGTTTTCTCGTCCAGCATTCGTATCTCCGATAACACCGTCGTCACCACCTCTCGCGATGTGCTCGAAACACTGGGCACGGCAAATCAGCCTTCTGAGGTGCTGGTTGCGCTCGGCTACGCTTCCTGGGAAAAAGGGCAGCTGGAACAAGAAATTCTGGACAACGCCTGGCTGACGGCCCCTGCGGATATGAATATCCTGTTTAAAACCCCTATCGCCGATCGCTGGCGTGACGCGGCAAAACTGATTGGCATTGATATTCTGACCATGCCTGGCGTTGCGGGGCACGCGTAATGAGCGGCACCCTTCTCGCCTTTGACTTCGGCACCAAAAGCATCGGCGTCGCTGTGGGTCAACGGATCACCGGCACCGCCCGCCCGCTCACGGCGCTGAAAGCTAACGACGGCACGCCGGACTGGAACCTTATTGAGCGCTTGCTCAAAGAGTGGCAGCCGGACGACGTGATTGTCGGTCTGCCGTTGAACATGGACGGCACCGAGCAGCCGCTTACCGCCCGCGCGCGCAAGTTCGCGAACAAAATTCATGGCCGCTTTGGTGTCTCCGTTAAGCTGCACGATGAACGTTTGAGCACCGTCGAGGCACGCGCTGGCCTGTTCGAGCACGGTGGCTTCCGGGCGTTGAACAAAGGCAGCGTGGATTCAGCTTCAGCCGTCATTATCCTCGAAAGCTATTTCGAACAGGGTTACTGAGCGCCGGGGCCTACAGCCGCCCCTGCGCCCGTCGCTCCGCCAGACTCTGCTCAAAGTTCTGCATCCCCGCCTGCTGCCCCGTTTGAATAATGCCCGGCAGTTGCCAGGTTTTGCCTTCGCGGATCAGGTTTGCCGCCGCCGACGTATTCACCAGTAGCTCATACAGCGCCACGCGCCCGCCCTGGACATCCTGACGCAGCTTCTGCGCCAGTACCGCACGCAGGCTTCCCGCCAGCTGATTACGAACCGGATCTTTCTCCTGCGCCGGGAAGGTATCGACCAGGCGCTCGATCGCCTGCGCCGCACCGCGCGTGTGCAGCGTGGCCAACACCAGATGGCCAGTCTCAGCCGCCGTCAGCGCCAGGCGTATCGTCTCGCTGTCGCGCAGCTCACCAAGCAGAATCACATCCGGATCTTCACGCAGCGCACTGCGCAGGGCCTCGGCAAAGGACGGGCTATGCTGGCCTATCTCCCGCTGCCGGATGAGGCAACGTTCACTCTGGTACATAAACTCCACCGGATCTTCCAGGGTCAGAATGTGCCCGTCCGTATGGTGATTGAGAAAATCGACCATCGCGGCCAGGGTGGTCGATTTCCCGCTGCCGGTGGCGCCGGTGACCAGAATCAGGCCATTGTCATTGGACAAAAGCTCCGGGATCGCGCGCGGCACGCCTAGCGCAGAGAGCTGCGGACACGTCAGCGGCAACAGGCGTAGCGCGATCGAAACGCCGTGCATATGCTTAAACGCACTGCCGCGCAGCCGCTGACCGCCTGTGAGGGTAACGGCAAAATCTACCTGCCCGTTTGCCCACCAGGCGCCCTGCTGTTCGTCATTGAGCCACGCTTTTAATAACGCCTCCACATCGGGGGGCGGAAACGGCGCAGGTTCAAGACGGCCTGACCTGCGCCAGCGCGGTGGTGAATCACTGCACAGGTGTAGATCGGAGACGTTATGCTTTACACTAAGGGCCACAATTTCTTCCACATCCATAGACAACTCCTCGGAAAATGAACGACATTGCGCATAACCTGGCACAGGTCCGGGACAAAATCTCAGCCGCGGCAACGCGTTGCGGCCGTGCTTCAGAAGAAATTACGTTGCTTGCAGTCAGCAAAACCAAGCCTGCGAGCGCCATCGCAGAAGCGATAGCCGCCGGTCATCGTGCCTTTGGTGAAAACTATGTGCAGGAAGGCGTAGATAAGATTCGCGCTTTCCAGGAGCGGGGAAATACAGACCTGCAGTGGCACTTTATCGGTCCGCTACAGTCGAACAAAAGCCGTCTGGTAGCAGAGCACTTCGACTGGTGTCACACCATCGATCGTCTGCGTATCGCTACCCGTTTGAGCGACCAGCGCCCTATGGAGATGCCAGCGCTTAACGTGCTGATTCAAATCAACATCAGTGATGAAAACAGCAAGTCCGGCATTACGCTGAGCGAACTGGATGCGCTGGCGGCGGACGTGGCGGCGCTGCCGCGCTTAACCCTGCGCGGGCTGATGGCCATTCCGGCACCAGAGTCAAGTTATGAAAGGCAGTTTGCCGTAGCACAGCAAATGGCTGTAGCATTTGAGGCGCTTAAAGCGCGCTATAACACGGTAGACACGCTTTCTCTGGGCATGTCGGACGATATGGAAGCCGCCATCGCGGCAGGCAGCACCATGGTGCGCATCGGCACAGCAATTTTCGGTGCGCGCGATTACACCCAATAATAAGGAAACCTGAGGAACGCCATGAAGACGTTGACTTTCCTGCTTTCAACGGTCATTGAACTGTATACGATGGCGCTGCTACTGCGCGTCTGGATGCAGTGGGCCCGTTGTGATTTTTACAATCCATTCTCACAATTTATCGTGAAAATCACGCAGCCCATTGTGGGGCCGCTTCGCCGCATCATTCCGGCAATGGGGCCGATTGACAGTTCATCTCTGCTGATGGCGTTTATTCTGAGCGTTATCAAAGCGATCGTGCTGTTTATGGTCATCACTTTCCAGCCGATTATCTGGATTTCAGCCGTTCTGATCCTGGTTAAAACCGTCGGCTCGCTGATCTTCTGGGTCCTGCTGGTGATGGCGATTATGAGCTGGGTAAGCCGGGGCCGTAGCCCGGTGGAGTACGCGTTGATTCAGCTGACTGAACCGTTACTGCGTCCGATCCGTAGCCTGCTGCCTGCGATGGGCGGAATCGACTTCTCCCCGATGCTTCTCGTTCTGCTACTGTACGTGCTGAATATGGGTATCGCGGAACTGTTACAGGCGACGGGTAATATGCTGCTGCCGGGGCTGTGGATGGCGTTATGAGTGCAGTTAGCCCCTGCGCCGACGGGCTGGTTTTACGGCTGTACATTCAGCCGAAAGCCAGCCGCGACAGCATTGTTGGGCTGCATGGCGACGAGCTAAAAGTCGCCATCACTGCCCCGCCCGTTGACGGCCAGGCGAATGCGCATCTGACTAAATATCTGGCAAAACAGTTTCGCGTCGCTAAAAGCCAGGTCATCATTGAGAAAGGTGAACTTGGCCGGCATAAACAGGTAAAAATCCTTAACCCGCAATCTATCCCGACGGAAGTCGCGGCTCTGACAAAACAGGACTAAACCATGCAGAAAGTTGTTCTCGCCACCGGAAACGCCGGTAAAGTGCGCGAGCTGGCCTCGCTATTACATGATTTTGGGCTGGACGTGGTGGCTCAGACCGAGCTGGGCGTGGACTCCGCCGAAGAGACCGGCCTGACGTTTATCGAAAACGCCATTCTGAAAGCGCGCCATGCGGCGCAGATCACCGGGCTGCCCGCGATTGCCGATGACTCCGGTCTGGCCGTGGATTTTCTGGGCGGTGCGCCGGGGATTTACTCCGCCCGCTATTCCGGGGTGGACGCCACCGACCAGCAGAACCTGGAAAAGCTGCTTGTGGCCCTGAACGACGTCCCTGACGAACAGCGTACCGCGCAGTTCCACTGCGTGCTGGTCTACATGCGTCACGCGGAAGATCCCACGCCGATTGTCTGTCACGGCAGCTGGCCGGGCGTGATCACCCGTGAAGCGGCGGGCAACGGCGGCTTTGGTTACGACCCGATTTTCTTTGTCCCGACCGAGGGCAAAACCGCTGCGGAACTCACCCGCGAAGAGAAAAGCGCGATCTCCCACCGTGGACGCGCCCTGAAACTGTTACTGGAAGCACTGCGTAATGGCTAATTTGCCACCTCTGAGTCTTTATATTCACATCCCATGGTGCGTGCAGAAATGCCCGTACTGCGATTTCAACTCGCACGCGCTGAAGGGCGAAGTGCCGCACGATGATTACGTCGCGCATCTGCTGGCCGATCTGGATGCCGATGTACCGTACGCACAGGGACGTGAAGTGAAGACCATTTTTATTGGTGGCGGTACGCCGAGCCTGCTTTCAGGCCCGGCGATGCAGAAGCTGCTGGACGGTGTGCGCGCACGCCTGAACCTGGCAGCGGATGCTGAAATTACGATGGAAGCCAACCCGGGCACCGTTGAGGCCGACCGTTTTGTCGAGTATCAGCGCGCGGGCGTGAACCGTATCTCCATCGGCGTGCAGAGCTTTAGCGAGCCAAAGCTGAAGCGTCTGGGGCGCATTCACGGCCCGGAAGAGGCAAAGCGCGCGGCGAACCTGGCAACGGGGCTTGGGCTGCGCAGTTTTAACCTCGATTTGATGCACGGCCTGCCGGATCAGTCCCTCGAAGAAGCGCTGGACGATTTGCGTCAGGCAATTGAACTGAACCCGCCGCATCTGTCGTGGTATCAGTTGACCATTGAACCGAACACCCTGTTTGGTTCCCGTCCTCCGGTGCTGCCGGACGATGACGCGCTGTGGGATATCTTCGAGCAGGGCCACCAGCTTTTGACCGCGGCGGGGTATCAGCAATACGAAACCTCGGCGTATGCGAAGCCGGGCTATCAGTGTCAGCACAACCTGAACTACTGGCGCTTTGGTGATTATCTGGGGATTGGCTGCGGGGCACACGGCAAAGTGACCTTCCCGGACGGGCGCATTCTGCGTACTGCAAAAACGCGTCATCCGCGCGGGTTTATGGAAGGCCGCTACCTGGAGCGTCAGCATGACGTCGAGGCGGTGGATAAGCCGTTTGAGTTCTTTATGAACCGCTTCCGTCTGCTGGAAGCCGCACCGCGCGCGGAGTTTGCGCTCTACACCGGGTTGTCAGAGTCGGTGATTCGTCCGCAGATTGACGAGGCGCTGGCGCAGGGGTATCTGACCGAGTGTAATGAGTACTGGCAGATCACCGAGCACGGTAAGCTGTTCCTAAACTCCCTTCTTGAGCTGTTCCTCGCTGAAAATCCTGAAGGCTGATTCAGGATTTTACATCCCGTTCTGCTGGTTGAGGGAAAGGCTGGCAGAGTGTGGGGATGGAAATTACTCGTTCTTATGCAAAACAGCTCAGACGTGAGCTGACAAAAGAAGAAAGGCGGCTTTGGTATCTACTGCGCAGCCGCCGTTTCGAAAATTATAAATTTCGTCGACAGCATCCGGTAGGTAATTACATTCTGGATTTCGCCTGCTGCGCGGCTCGTCTGGCTGTTGAGCTGGATGGCGGGCAACATGATGAGAATCAGGAATACGATCGTCAAAGGACGCTCTGGCTAAATCGAAAGGGCTGGTACGTCATTCGTTTCTGGAACAACGAACTCTGGGATAACGAAGAGGTGGTGTTAGAAAAGATCCTTGAAACACTGCAAATGCTGCAACCCTCACCCCGGCCCTCTCCCTGAAAGGGAGAGGGAGCAAACCATCCCCTCGCCCCTTTGGGGAGAGGGTTAGGGTGAGGGGTGAAGTAAATTACTTCAGCGTCCCCACCAGCGCCTTCCGGCTGTCTTCCAGGGACACCACGCGTTTACACACGTCTTTGCCGAACTGCTGGAAATCGGCTTCCTGATTCTTCCACTCGTTCTGAATAGAGGTTTGCAGTCCGCCCAGGCTACCCAGTACACCCTGCAACGGATTACCGCCGCCTTTCAGCACCGCTTTGGCGCCCATCTCGTTGATGCTGTCCTGGAGAATGCCGCCCATCGCCTGGTTCACCAGCTGCTGACCGTCGGCTCGCACCTGATCGATCGCCTTATAGTGGAACGTCAGGCCATCAGAGCGCGTCTCAATAATGCGGTTCATCTGTTCTTTCAGCTGTTTATCCAGCTTCGTCAGGCGGGTGCGCATATTGCTGCTCTCCCCCACCTCTTTGGTGATGATTTTATCCAGCGCCACGCGGCCCTTCTCAACGCGGGTCAGCGCGCCATCGTTTATCCATGGCAGCGCGGTACGCAACTCGGCCTGGTAGTCCATCGCCTGCTCGCGCTGGGCGGCCGTCAGGTTTTGCTGTTTGCCGTTAAACGTCACGTTGCCATCCGGCGTGATCACCAGATTGCCATTCTCGCCCTTAACCTGCACGGTTTGCGGGCTTAATACCACGTCGTCACGCGGGGTGACGCTACATTTATACTCCGCATGGGCGGTGGTTCCGATTGCCAGTAAAGCAACCGCCAGCAACGTTTTACGCATCTTCAACACTCCCTCAGACAAAATGGGCCAGCTAATGCTGGCCCCGTTCTTGCTTTATTAGTCCCACCAAACGTCGAAAAGTTCGCTGACGCGGACATCTTCCAGTTTGTGGTCTTCAAGCCATTTGCGTACCAGCGCCTGATGTTCTTCGGTGCATTTCCCCACTTCCTGGGTGCAAATCAGACCTTCCCACGCCAGATAGCCGCTACCGTCGAAGGCCAGCTTGTTGGGTTCGATCACCTCGTTGATGAACGCATCAACGTCCTGATCGATCTGCTCAACGCTGGTGCCTTCCGGGAAACGCCAGGCAACGGAGAAACCCACTTCCTGGAATTCTTCGATGTGCATCTTTTTACGCAGACGACGGCTACGATTCTTTGCCATTATTTCACCCTCTCGAACATTAAGTCCCATACGCCGTGACCAAGACGATGGCCACGCTGTTCAAATTTTGTCACCGGACGTGAATCCGGACGCGGTACGTAGTCGTTGCTTTCAGACTGGTTTTTATACCCGTCCAGCGACGACATCACTTCCAGCATGTGTTCCGCATAAGGTTCCCAGTCGGTCGCCATGTGGAAGACGCCGCCCAGCTTAAGCTTACTTTTCACCAGCTCGGCAAACGGTGCCTGAACGATACGGCGTTTATTATGACGCGCTTTGTGCCACGGGTCAGGGAAAAAGAGCTGAACCATGTTCAAAGAATTGTCAGGAATCATTTTGTGCAGCACTTCCACCGCGTCGTGACACATAACGCGCAGGTTCTCAACGCCCTCTTCATGGGCCGTTGCCAGACACGCACCGACGCCTGGCGAGTGCACTTCAATACCGAGGAAGTTCTGCTCCGGTCGCGCTTTCGCCATAGTGACCAGCGAGGTGCCCATGCCAAAACCGATCTCCAGCGTCACTGGCGCATCGCGGCCAAACAGCTCGGTAAAGTCGAGCGGCTGCTCGCTGAACTCAACGCCCATCACCGGCCAGTAGTTGTCCAGCGCGTGTTGCTGCCCTTTTGTCAGGCGGCCCTGACGGCGGACAAAGCTGCGAATACGGCGCAGCGGGCGACCGTTTTCATCAAATTCCGGTGAAATGACGTCGTTTTTCATAAAAGAGTTGTCTGCTTGTGAGAGTGTACGGGAAACGGGCATTATCCAAAGTTAAGGCTTCTATGCAAGCATGGGAAAGATCCGGTTTACAGCAGATTGACGCTGTGCTGCAATCTGCCTCCCTGATTAAGCGAATCGATGACCATGCAAGCCTCTCAATTTTCAGCCCAGGTGCTGGACTGGTACGACAAATACGGGCGTAAAACCCTGCCCTGGCAAATTGAAAAAACGCCTTACAAAGTATGGCTCTCCGAGGTGATGTTGCAACAAACGCAGGTCGCGACGGTCATTCCTTACTTCGAGCGTTTTATGGCGCGCTTCCCGACAATCACCGATCTGGCCAACGCGCCGTTAGACGAGGTACTGCACTTGTGGACAGGCCTCGGCTATTACGCCCGCGCGCGCAACCTGCACAAAGCCGCACAGCAGGTCGCCACCCGCCACAACGGTAAATTCCCGGAGACCTTTGACGAGGTTGCGGATTTGCCCGGCGTCGGGCGTTCAACCGCAGGCGCAATCCTTTCCCTGTCTTTAGGCAAGCATTTCCCTATTCTCGACGGCAACGTCAAGCGCGTGCTGGCACGCTGCTACGCCGTAGAAGGCTGGCCGGGCAAGAAAGAGGTTGAGAAGCGCCTGTGGGAGATCAGTGAAGCGGTCACTCCGGCGAAAGGGGTGGAACGTTTTAACCAGGCGATGATGGATCTGGGCGCGATGGTCTGCACCCGTTCAAAACCGAAGTGCGAACTCTGCCCGGTAAATAACCTCTGCGTGGCCTATGCGAACCACTCCTGGGCGCAGTATCCGGGGAAAAAACCGAAGCAGACGCTGCCTAAACGCACCGGGTACATGCTGCTGATGCAGCATGGCGACGAGGTGTTTCTCGCCCAGCGCCCGCCGAGTGGCCTGTGGGGTGGTCTATACTGCTTCCCACAGTTTGAGGATGAAGCTTCGCTTCGGGCATGGCTTGAACAGCGCGGCATTGCGGCCGATACCCTGACGCAACTCAACGCGTTCCGTCATACCTTCAGCCATTTCCATCTGGATATTGTGCCTATGTGGCTTCCCGTGTCCTCATTCACCTCCTGCATGGATGAAGGCACCGCTCTCTGGTATAACTTAGCGCAACCGCCATCAGTCGGGCTGGCGGCTCCCGTGGAGCGCCTGTTACAGCAATTACGTGTCGGTGCAATGGTTTAGCATCGGCAAGACAAAGAGGAATGAGTATGGCCAGAACCATTTTTTGTACTTTCCTGCAGCGCGACGCTGAAGGCCAGGATTTCCAGCTCTACCCGGGCGACCTGGGTAAACGCATTTACAACGAGATCTCCAAAGAAGCCTGGGGACAGTGGCAGAAAAAACAGACCATGCTGATCAACGAGAAAAAGCTCAGCATGATGAACCCGGAACACCGCAAGCTGCTGGAGCAGGAGATGGTGAACTTCCTGTTCGAGGGTAAAGACGTCCACATCGAAGGCTATACGCCACCGGAAAAATAATACTCTGCGGCTGCTGCCCGGCGGCGCTGCGCTTGCACGGGCCTACGGTTATGTAGGCCGGGTAAGCGCAGCGCCACCCGGCAACAGCAACCTCAAAGCAAACACAACACGCACTCCCGGAATGATGAAAAAACTATTAGCGCTAGCACTTGTTGCGCCGTTGCTTGTGTCTTGTTCTTCCAAAAAGGGCGATAGCTATAACGAAGCCTGGGTTAAGGACACCAACGGTTTTGACATTTTGATGGGGCAGTTTGCCCATAACATCGAGAACATATGGGGATTTAACGAAGTTCTTATTGCCGGACCGAAGGACTACGTTAAGTATACCGACGCCTATCAGACCCGTAGCCACATCAACTTCGATGACGGTACGATTACGATTGAAACCATCGCGGGGACTGAACCTGCGGCGCATTTACGTCAGGCCATCATCAAAACCCTGCTGATGGGCGACGATCCGGGATCTATCGATCTCTACTCTGATGCCGATGACATCACTATCTCCAAAGAGCCATTCCTGTATGGGCAGGTCGTTGACCAGACCGGTCAGCCGATTCGCTGGGAAGGTCGCGCGACGAACTTCGCAGACTATTTGCTGCAAACGCGCCTGAAAAGCCGCACCAATGGCCTGAAGGTGATCTATAGCGTTACGATAAACCTGGTGCCGAACCACCTCGACAAGCGTGCGCATAAGTATCTGGGCATGGTGCGTCAGGCGTCGCGTAAGTATGGCGTGGATGAGTCGCTGATCCTGGCGATTATGCAGACCGAATCCTCGTTCAACCCGTATGCGGTGAGCCGTTCCGACGCGCTGGGGCTGATGCAGGTTGTGCAGCACAGCGCCGGTAAAGACGTGTTCCGCGCGCAGGGGAAATCCGGTACGCCGAGCCGCAGCTACCTGTTTGACCCGCAAAGCAACATTGATACCGGTACCGCATATCTGGCGATGCTGAACAATGTTTATCTCGGCGGGATTGATAACCCGACTTCACGTCGCTATGCGGTGATCACCGCCTACAACGGCGGCGCGGGCAGCGTCCTGCGCGTCTTCTCGAACGATAAAGTTCAGGCCGCGAACATCATCAACAGCATGGCGCCGGGGGATGTCTACTCAACCCTCACCACTCGCCACCCGTCTGCGGAATCACGCCGCTATCTGTATAAGGTGAATACGGCGCAGAAGAACTATCGTCGTCGCTAGAAACCAACACCATCCCTCACCCTACCCTCTCCCCAAAGGGGAGAGGGTGTTCAAGTTCCCTCTCCCCTTTGGGGAGAGGGTTAGGGTGAGGGGGCATCAGACCGCACTCACTCCACCCCACCCATACAAAAATGCTATTTGCATCACAATCCAAACTGCAAATTAATGTGGATTGCATTTTTTTGCGGGAGGTAACAAAACATATCGTTGCCAACTGATAGAATTGCATCAAATAACAACCCTGAATGTTCCCAAAACAACATATCTCCCGCTCACTTGTGAGGAAAGTAACATGAACCTTAAGCTGCAGCTTAAAATCTTGTCGTTTCTGCAGTTCTGCCTGTGGGGTAGCTGGCTGACTACACTCGGCTCCTATATGTTTGTGACGCTCAAGTTCGATGGTGCGTCGATCGGTGCCGTCTACAGCTCGCTGGGTATTGCGGCTGTTTTCATGCCAACGCTGCTCGGTATCGTGGCAGATAAATGGTTAAGTGCGAAATGGCTGTATATGCTTTGCCATCTGGTGGGTGCGGGGACGCTGTTTATGGCGGCCGAAGTGACCACGCCGGGGGCGATGTTTATGGTGATCCTGCTTAACTCGCTGGCGTATATGCCAACGCTTGGCCTGATCAACACTATCTCTTACTACCGCCTGAAATCTGCCGGTCTGGATATCGTCACCGACTTCCCGCCAATCCGTATCTGGGGCACCATCGGCTTTATCATGGCAATGTGGGGCGTGAGCTTCGCGGGCTTCGAGCTGAGCCACATGCAGCTGTATATTGGTGCCGCGCTCTCCGTGCTGCTGGCGCTGTTCACCCTGACGCTGCCCACCATTCCGGTTTCTAACCAGCAGAAAAACCAGAGCTGGAGCACCATGCTTGGCCTGGACGCCTTCGCCCTGTTCAAAAACAAGCGCATGGCGATCTTCTTTATTTTCTCCATGCTGCTGGGCGCGGAACTGCAAATCACCAACATGTTCGGTAATACTTTCCTGCACAGCTTCGATAACGATCCCCTGTTTGCCGGGAGCTTTATCGTTGAACACGCGTCGGTGATGATGTCCATCTCGCAGATCTCTGAGACGCTGTTCATCCTGACCATCCCGTTCTTCCTGAGCCGCTACGGCATCAAGAACGTCATGCTGATCAGTATCGCTGCCTGGATGTTGCGCTTCGGTCTGTTCGCCTACGGCGACCCAAGCGCGTTCGGCACCGTGCTGCTGGTTCTGTCGATGATTGTTTACGGCTGCGCCTTCGACTTCTTCAACATCTCCGGCTCGGTGTTTGTAGAAAAAGAGGTGAAGCCTGAAATCCGCGCCAGTGCGCAGGGCATGTTCCTGATGATGACCAACGGCTTCGGCTGTATTCTGGGCGGCGTGGTGAGCGGTAAAGTGGTTGAGATGTATACCACCAACGGCATCACCAACTGGCAGCCAGTGTGGCTGATCTTCGCCGGGTACTCACTGGTGCTGTTCTTCGCGTTCATCGTGCTGTTCAAGTACAAGCACGTACGCGAACCACACGGTGCGCAGCCGATCGCGCATTGATTGTTGTGCCCGGTGGCGGCTTCGCCTTACCGGGCCTACAAACCGCAAACCGTAGGCCGGGTAAGCGTTAGCGCCACCCGGCTATTTTATTCCAGACAGCACCCACCCCACCGACAGCAAATCCGCGCTGCCACCCGGACTCAGGTTTCGTTCAATCAACGCGTTATCCATCCTAAGTAACGCATCCTGATCCCAGCCGTTCGCCAGCAGCTCCTGTGCATAATCCTGGACGTAGCGCAGCCCTTCAGTGCCGCCGCGCGAAACGAGATTACTGTCCTGGTTGATGGCCATCAGGCGCAATAACAGGTCATGAAGGGTGTTTCCCTTCCACTGCGCCAGCGCCTTACGCACCGTGCTGAAGCCGCTTTCTGCCTCACCGCGCGCGCCGGTTAAACCGTACTGTTGAAACTGTCGCTCTCCCGCCGTTGCCTGCCCGCTGCGCCCGCCCAGTTCCCGCGCCACGAGCCCACGACAGATGTTACTTACCTCACAACAGAGGCTATCCGCAGAGATATTTTTCACACGTCCGGCGGCGAAGCAGAGCAAACCAAGGGCAAAAATCCCGCCCTTGTGCGTGTTCACCCCGCCCGTGGCGGCGTACATCGCCTGCTCGCAGGCCATCCCCATCGGGCGGATAATCCGCAACTGCTGATCGGCAGGTTTGGCCGCATGTGCTTCACCCAGTTCCGCAAAACGGGCAAACCACGGCGTAATCGCCGCAATGCTGTGGACGAATAAGGTATGGTCCATATCGCGATGTGAGCCGTTATTGAGCCTGTCCACCAGCCCCGGTTTGGGCGTCAGCTCCAGCTCCTGCCACAGCGCCTCTGCGGCAAGCGCAGGGACATCAACCGGGCGCGGTTTAGTCGCGAGCAAACCAGTCATCTATCATTTTCTCCACGCGGGAAACCACCTGCTCAACGGGATGGTGCCGAGAACGGGAACAAGCGTGGGCAGGCTCGTCGCAAATCAGACAGCGCCTGAGGTGTGAACCCAACGACTGACGGCCAACGTGGCCGTTTTCAGGGCAGATCACATCCAGATCCCACAGTCTGCCGAGCGGGTGCGTCTGCTCCAGTTCAGCACAGTGCGCTTTAATTTCCGCCGCCGGATGCGCGACGCACCACAGCGCTTCAGGTCCGGTGGGTAGCCAGAGCACCTGGCGGTCCAGCACCTGCCAGCGGTTTTCCCACAGCAGCTGGTCGCACATCTGTAACGCCACGCCCATGGTGTTGCGATAGCGAAGGCTGTCTTTAATTTGCCCGGGCGTGACCAGCGTTAGGGAGATCACCGGTTGTTGATGGTGCGTAAGCCAGTCAGCCTGACGGGCTGCGCGGCGCTCTTTCGCCGCCAGCAGCGCGTCCAGGCTGACACCCGTCCGCACGGGTGTCGCAATAGTCATATTCACTCCTTTACCTGTCGAACGGTGTCGATCACGCTGCCGTCGCGGTAGCGGATCACCCCGACAATTTTGTCGGTGAACTCAATCGGTTTCGGTACGCCGGTCAGGGAAATCGCCCGCTCATAGAGCGCGTTGATATCTACAACCTTCAGGCCTGCTTCCATGAGTCGTTCGCGGATCTCCGGGCGCGCCGGGTTGACCGCAATACCGTGGTCGGTGACCAGCACGTCAATGCTCTCCCCCGGCGTGAGGCGCGTGGTAACGCGCTTCACGACGGTCGGGATGCGGCTTCGCAGCAGCGGCGCGACCACAATGGTCAGGTTGGCTGCCGACGCCACGTCGCAGTGCCCGCCGGATGCACCGCGCATCACGCCGTCGGATCCGGTGATGACGTTGACGTTAAAATCGACGTCGATTTCCAGCGCGCTGAGGATCACCACGTCGAGCTGGTCGCAGCTTGCCGCCTTGCTGCCGGGGTTGGCGTAGACGTTGGTGGAGATCTCCACGTGGTTCGGGTTGCGCGCCAGCGAGGCCGCTGCCTGGCCGTCAAAGCACTGGGTGTCGAGCAGCTTTTCGATGAGCCCCTTCTCGTGCAAATCCACCAGGCTGCCGGTGATACCGCCAAGGGCGAAGCGCGCCTTCACGCCGCTGCGCTCCATCTTCTCTTCCATAAAGCGGGTGCAGGCTGTCGCCGCCGCGCCGGAGCCGGTCTGCATCGAGAAACCTGGTTTGAAATAGCCTGAGTGCTCAATCACGTCCGCCGCATAGCGGGCAATCATCAGCTCGCGCGGGTTGCTGGTGACGCGCGCCGCACCGACGCTGATTTTCGCCGGGTCGCCCACGCTCTCCACCTGCACGATGTAGTCCACCTGATCCTGCACCAGGCTGGCGGGCATATTCGGGAACGGCACCAGCTCTTCGGTCAGCAGCACCACCTTACGGGCAAAGTGTGCGTCCACCATGGCGTAGCCCAGCGAACCGCAGCACGATTTGCCCTGCGTGCCGTTGGCGTTGCCAAACTCATCGCTGCACGGCACGCCGAGAAATGCCACGTCGATATTCAGCTCGCCATCCTGGAGCAGCTTCACGCGCCCCCCGTGGGAGTGAATTTGTACCGGCTCGTCCATCAGCCCGTGCGAGATGGCCTCCGCCAGCCTGCCGCGCATACCGGAGGTGTAAATTCGGGCGATCACGCCGTTTTGAATATGCTCGATCAGCGCGTCGTTGCAGGTCATCAGCGAGCTGGAGGCCAGGGTCAAATTTTTAAAACCCATCCGCGCCAGCAGCGCCACAACGGTGTTGATCACCCGGTCGCCTTCGCGAAAGGCATGGTGGAAAGAGATGGTCATCCCGTCCTGCAAGCCGCTGCGCATGACGGCTTCTTCGAGGGAGGCGCAAAGCTTACGGTTGTGTTTCGCCTCGCTGTCCGCCAGCCACGGCGTCGCGCTGTGGGCGGTATCAAAGGGCTTCAGATCCCGCAGATGGGGGAAATTCACATGGAGAAGTTCTGTCTGATTCATTATGTCATCCTTACCGACGCACGCCGGAGGCCGCCGCGCGCTCCAGCACCACCTGCGCGTGGTTAATAATCGGTGCATCCACCATTTTGCCGTTGAGCGAGACCACGCCCAGGCCGTTACGCTCGCCCTCTTCTGCCGCTTCAATCACCCGTTTCGCGTGATCCACCTCTTCCTGAGTCGGGGCGTAGGCGTTGTGCAGCAGGTCAATCTGGCGCGGGTTAATCAGCGATTTGCCGTTAAAGCCCATCTTGCGGATCAGATCGACCTCGCGCAGGAACCCGGCTTCGTCGTTAACGTCTGACCACACCACGTCGAAAGCGTCGATGCCCGCAGCGCGAGCGGCGTGCAGCACAGCGCAGCGGGCGTAGAACAGCTCGGTGCCGTCGCCGCGCTCGGTCTGCATGTCCATTACGTAGTCAAAGGCGGCCAGCGCGATGCCGATCAGGCGCGGGGAGCTGCGGGCAATCGCCACGGCGTTGATGACGCCAATGGCCGATTCAATCGCCGCCATCACGCGGGTGGAACCTACTTCACGCCCGCACTCCTGCTCAATGCGCTCGAGGTGGCCTTCCAGCTCGTAGATATCGTCCGGGGTGTCGGTTTTTGGCAGGCGAATCACGTCTACGCCCGCGCGTACGGCGGCCTCCAGATCCAGCAGGCCAAACGGCGTGCTCAGCGGGTTAATACGCACCACGGTTTCGATATCCTGATACATCGGGTGCTGCAACGCGTGGAACACCAGCATGCGTGCGGTGTCTTTCTCGCGCAGGGCCACGGCGTCCTCAAGGTCAAACATGATGGAGTCGGGGCGGTAGATAAAGGCGGTGGAGAGCATGGCGGCATTGGCGCCCGGCAGGAACAGCATACTGCGGCGGAGTTTACTCATTTCAGCGCCCCCCAGTTGATGGCCTGTTCATCGGCGGCACGCAGAAGCGCGCTTTGCAGGCGGGCGCGGATCACACAGTCCAGCGCCCCTTTGTCTTCAATAATGATTAATCCCTGGTGCACTTTCATGGCGCGCAATGTGTCGTTGACCACCTGGCGTATTTGCTCGCCAAACTGCTTAATCACTTCACTGTGGATGACAATCTCCAGCTCACCGTGAGCGGGGGCGATTTTCACCATCAGGTCGCTGGACTCCTGCGTTCCGGCCAGCGCCTCCCTTACAATATTCATGATAAATTCCTGATAGTTATGCGACTTCCGCACTCGCACGATAATGTGCTTCGAGGTGCGCGAAGGTGGAGTCCGGAACAATCTCCCGGATCCGGGAAAACTGCTGTGTCTTGAGTAAACGGCGCACTTCCGAGGCCGAAATGGCGTTGCCGGTGGCTTTGATGCGCGGCATTTCCACCACGTCGATGTGCGAGGCCAGCAGATCGTGCAGCGTCTGGTTGTACTGGCGGGTGATATCGCAGAACGGCTCCGAGCCGATGAAGCGGTGCGTGATGCCCAGCGCCGGGGCGATAAAGTCCCGGAAGATCAGCACGTCGATCTCGCTCCACGCCTGCTGCACTTTGCCGGTCTCCTTCAGGAAGTAGGCCGGAAACGTGGCGCGGGAGATGATGTACTGCGAGCCTTCATGCACCACCACGTTCGGCAGATGCGCCACGCCCGCGCGCACCATCTCAAGGCGCGCGCTGAACGGGAAGAACGAGGCGTCTTCACGCACCACGAACAGATGCAGAGCATCGCACTGCGCCGCCGCCTGCTCCACCAGATGACGGTGACCGAGGGTGAACGGGTTGGCGTTCATCACGATGGCACCAATCTTCTCCCCACACTTGCGGCTAGCGCGCAGGGATCGGCAGTAGCGCACGATCCCTTGCGGAGTGTTCTCCATTAGCACCGCGTTGTTCCCACTCTGGGCAACCGGCCAGAAACCGCTGCGGCCAAAGCGCTCCTTATTACACGGACGGGTGCAGAGGAAGAGGTGAAAATGGCCGCGCTCCAGCGCCGCATTTTCCACCTCTGCCAGCAGACGCGCGCTGAGGTTTTCCCCACGAAGCTGCTCGTTGACCGCCACGCACTTGATGACGTTGGCAGCAAGTCCGGCGCAACCCACCAGCTGCGCGCCGGACCAGGCTTCAACAAACAGCGTGATGTCGTTGTCCAGGCCAAGGCCGCTGTCTGCCAGCAGGTAGCGGATCTGGCTTAAGCGTTCCGGGTGTTTCGCCACAACGGTGTGGCGAAAATCAATGGGTTGCGATTGCATGCTGCCGCCTTACTCAGTGCGCTGCCGCGAGCCCGACGGCTGGCGCTTCCACGATCACGTTGCTCAGATGACCGATATGTTCGATCTCCACCTCAATGCGATCCCCCTCCTTCATAAACAGTGGCGGGTTGCGCTTTTTACCCACCCCGCCAGGCGAGCCGGTGATGATCACGTCGCCCGGGCTGAGACGGGTGAAGGTGCTGATGTACTCGATCAGCTCCGCCACCTTGTGGATCATGCTGCTGGTGTTGTCCTCCTGCACCATGCGGCCGTTCAGCCAGGTGCGGATCGCCAGGCTGTGCGGGTCCGGGATCTCATCCGCCGTCGCCATCCACGGGCCGAACGCCCCGGTCTGCCGCCAGTTTTTCCCGGCGGTGAACCAGGTGTGCTGCCAGTCGCGGGCGGAGCCGTCCATGTAGCAGCTGTAGCCCGCCACGTGGCGCAGGGCGTCGTCGCGGCTGATGTTCTCCCCGCCTTTGCCGATGATCACCGCCAGCTCGCCTTCGTAGTCGAACTCGCTGGAGTGGCGCGGCTTCAGCACCGGCTCGTTGTGGCCGGTCTGTGAATCCGGGAAGCGGACAAACAGGGTCGGGGCCGGGTTATGCTGATCAAACTCCTTGCGCTTGTCGGCATAGTTCATGCCCACGCAGAGAATTTTTTCCGGCTGGACAATCACCGGTAAGAAGGTGATGGCGTTCAGCGGTACATCCACCGCGTCGTTCAGAAAACGGGTGGCCTGCGCCAGCCCGTTCCCCTGCAACAGCGCTTTAAGGTCGCCATAGCGGTCGCCCAGGCGGCGGCCTAAATCAATCACGCCCCCGGCCTGAACGATGCCGTAGCTGCGTTTACCCTGGTATAAAAAGCTTGCGAGTTTCATTGTTCTTTCCTGAAAACTTAAACGAGGAAGTTGCCCAGAATCAGCAGTGAGACAGAGACGTTAATCGCCCCGCCGATACGGGTAGCAATCTGGGCGAATGGCATCAGGCTCATGCGGTTGCCTGCGGTCAGGATCGCCACGTCACCGGTACCGCCCTGCCCGCTCTGACAGCAGGAGACGATGGCGACATCAATCGGGTGCATACCAATCTTTTTGCCAACGAAGAATCCGGTTGCCACCAGCGCGGAAACGGTGCTGATAATCACCAGCAGGTTGCTGACGGTGAACGCCGCCACCAGTTCATGCCATGGGGTAATCGCCACGCCAACGGCGAAGAGAATCGGGTAGGTCACGGAGGTCTGGAAGAATTTGTACACCACCTGAGAACCCTCCAGCAGACGCGGAGAGGCGCCATTACAGAGCTTCACCAGCACCGCCATAAACAACATGCCCACCGGCGCTGGCAGACCAATCAGCTTGTGACCGAGCATGCCCAGCATGTACAGCAGCACCGCCAGCAGCGCGCCGGAGGCGATGGTGGTCACATCCGCTTTGCCGGAGAACGCGGGTTGAGAGACGGTGGCATCGGCGTTGGCGCGGTTAGGCATCAGCTGGCCTTCACCGGTCAGGTGCGGGTAGCGTTTCCCGAGCTGGTTGAGGCAACCGGAGATGATGATCGCCGTCAGGCCGCCGAGCATTACCATCGGCAGCACGCGGCCGAGCGCCACGCCCTGATCCATGTGCAGCAGGGTGGCATAGCCGATAGAGAGCGGGATCGCCCCTTCCCCGACGCCGCCCGCCATGATCGGCAGAATGATAAAGAAGAAGATCTGGAACGGCTCGAGGCCCAGCGCCAGCCCAACGCCCATGCCGACAATCATGCCGACGATTTCACCGCACAGCATCGGGAAGAAGATGCGCAGGAAGCCCTGGATCAGCACGGTGCGGTTCATGCTCATGATGCTGCCGACAATAATGCAGCAGATATAGAGGTAGAGAATATTGGTGGATTTATAGAATTTGGTCGTGGACTCGACCACCACGTCCGGCAGCAGGCCGTAATAGACCAACGCGGAAGGGATAAAGGTGGCGCAAATTGCCGCCGCGCCGAGCTTGCCGACAATCGGCAGGCGTTTGCCGAACTCGCCGCAGGCAAAGCCGAAGAAGGCCAGCGTGGCCACCATGACTACGATGTCGCTCGGCAGTTTTCCGCCCAGGCAATCTATCGCAATCAGCGCGCCCGCCAGAACGAACAGTGGCAGAGGAATAATGCCGATTTTCCAGGTATCCATAATATGCCACCAGCGCTCTTTGAGCGATGGCCGCTGAATATCAATCGGGTCGTGGGTAACAGAGAATGAATCGTCAGTTGTGCTCATAATAAGCCCCTTAGTTATTTTGTGCGTCCAGCTTAGAGTCACAAAGGCTTACTTTATGTGAGGGATGGCATATTAAAAGCGAAGTTTTAATGGCCGCTATGGTTTTAATGGTTTCTTTTATTTAATGTGATTTATGCCTTATTTATTGCCGTGGTTTTTATGGTTTCTTTTCTTAACTGAACAAAGAAATAACATTTATTCATTTAACCTTAAGAGGATGAGACTTTCGGAAAAATCTTTTACAGGCTGCGCTGTGCAAGGGATCACAAGTTTTCGGCAAAGCGGGCATCCTGGCCTTAAAAGATGATATATTCAGCCGACCTGTTGATATCTCGCGTGATAGTTATGAAAGTATCGTTTCAGATCAAGCTGTTTATTTCGCTGGTCGCCTTTTTCTCAGTGCTGTTCGCATTACTGGGCGGATATTATTATGTCGATGTCGGCAGGCAGCTTTATCAGGAAATGAGCGCGCGCGCAAAAATACAGGCCGAAGAAATTGCGCTTATTCCTTCTTTGCGAAAAGAAGTCGAACAAAAGGATATCCAGGGCATCCATGACTTTATGCAGAAAATAGCTGCCCGCAGCGACGCCAGTTTTATTGTGATTGGTGACAATAAAGGGCTGCATCTTTTCCATTCCGTGTTTGCCGACCGGGTAGGCAAAACGCTGGTTGGCGGAGACAACGACGAGGTATTACACGGCAAAAGCACCATCACCATCCGCAAGGGCGGGTTAGGCATTTCGCTGCGCAGCAAAGCGCCCATTTTTAATGATGCCGGGCAGGTGGTGGGGATTGTTTCGGTAGGCTATCTCACAAGCTATCTGGACACCATCACCGTCAGCAAGGTGGTTAATATCCTGATTGCCGCCGTGCTGCTGCTTATCGCCCTGTTTATTTTCTCCTGGTTCTTCACCCGCAGCATCAAGAAGCAGATATTCTCTCTGGAGCCGCGCGAAATCGGCCTGCTGGTGCGTCAGCAAAAGGCGATGATGGAATCCATTTATGAAGGGGTGATTGCCATCGACGACGATCTCCGCATTGAGGTGATTAACCAGGCGGCGCGTAAATTATTAGGCTTACGCCAGCCCGCCCGCGAACTGCGGGGTCAACTCATCAGCCAGGTGATCGCGCCCGTCCCGTTCTTTAACGCACAAACCATGCTTGCGAAAGACACCCACGATGAGATCTGTCGCTTTAACGATCTCACGGTCATTGCCAGCCGGGTGCGGATCATGCTGGAAGATGCGTTGCAGGGCTGGGTGATCACCTTTCGCGATCGCAACGAGATCGACTCGCTCAGCGCCCAGCTCAGCCAGGTGAAGCGCTATGTTGATAACCTGCGCATTATGCGCCATGAACAGCTGAACCGCATGACCACGCTGTCCGGCCTGCTGCATATGGGCCGTTATGACGAGGCAATTCGCTATATACAGGCGCAGTCTGAACACGCTCAGGAGCTGCTGGACTTTATCTCGTCCCGCTTTAGCTCCCCGACGCTGTGCGGTTTGCTGCTTGGAAAGGCCGCCCGCGCGCGTGAAAAAGGCGTTGAGCTGAGCTTCGATCCGGCCTGCCGGGTGGACAAACCCTTCCTGCCGCTGCTCGAATCGGAACTAGTCTCGATCATCGGGAACTTGCTGGATAACGCCATCGAAGCGACCCAGCGCGCCCCGCTCCCGCATGCCCCGGTAGACGTGCTAATAAAGTTGAACGAGCAGGAACTGATTATTGAAGTCGCCGACCAGGGCGTCGGCATCACACCGGCGATCCGCGACCGCATCTTTGAGCGCGGCATCACTACCAAAACGCGCGGCGATCACGGTATTGGCCTGTATCTGATTGAAAGCTACGTCACGCAGGCTGGCGGTGCAATTGAAGTTGCCGATAACACCCCACGCGGTGCCATTTTCTCACTGTTTATTCCCGCCACGGGAACGGTCCGGTACCCCGTACAGGAACTGGAAGATACCGACTATGCAACATGAACTTATCGACGTACTGATTGTTGAAGACGAGAACGAACTGGCGCAACTGCACGCGGAGCTTATCGGTAAACATCCGCGCCTGAGGCTGGTGGGGATTGCCGCGTCACTGGCCGACGCGCAGGTACAACTGGAGAGCAAACAGCCGAAGCTGATGCTGCTGGATAACTATCTGCCGGACGGCAAAGGCATCACCCTTATCAGCAACCCGATGCTCACCCGCGCCAACTGCTCGGTGATTTTCATCACCGCCGCCAGCGATATGGACACCTGTAGCCAGGCCATTCGTAACGGCGCGTTCGACTACATCCTCAAGCCGGTTTCCTGGAAGCGCCTGAGCCAGTCGCTGGAACGTTTTGTGCAGTTTGCCGAACAGCAGCGCGTCTGGAAGATTGTCGACCAGCAGAACGTGGATTCACTCTATCAGCTACAGGCGAAAAATTATCGACTGGACAACGGCAGCAAAGGGATAGAGGAGAACACGCTGGCGCGGGTGCAAACGCTGTTTAACAACAAGGCGGCGCACTGCTTTACGGTGGATGAGGTGGTGAGCGAGACGGGACTGAGTAAAACCACCACCCGGCGCTATCTGGAACACTGCGTGGAGGTGGGTTTTCTGACGGTGGAGATGCTGTACGGGAAGATTGGGCATCCGAGAAGGATGTACCGGCGTAGTGCGACTTAACTCCCCTCACCCCGGCCCTCTCCCCAAAGGGGCGAGGGTGAAAAGACGGCTCCGTGCAATCTCTTCTCCCCTTTGGGGAGGGGGTTAGGGTGAGGGGCCCTACTTTAACACGTACCCATACAGTCGCTTGATCCCGTCGGCATCCTTCTCGCTGTAAACGCCCTGCAACTCTGGCGAGAAACCCGGCAGCATATTAATGCCCTCTTCCAGCGCCAGGAAGTAGCGCTGTACTGCTCCACCCCAGACTTCCCCCGGTACCACGCACAGCACGCCCGGCGGGTATGGCAGCGCACCTTCGGCGGCAATGCGTCCTTCGGCGTCACGAATACGCACCAGTTCGACATTCCCGCGAATGTACTCCTGGTTGGCATCCTGCGGGTTCATCAC
This sequence comes from Enterobacter sp. CCUG 70166, assembly GCF_020224095.1. Classification (NCBI taxonomy): domain Bacteria; kingdom Pseudomonadati; phylum Pseudomonadota; class Gammaproteobacteria; order Enterobacterales; family Enterobacteriaceae; genus Enterobacter; species Enterobacter sp. CCUG 70166. The sequence continues at coordinate 7,098 of NZ_NRIQ01000002.1, read as the reverse complement.
CACGGCAGGCAGGCTCTCCTGGCGGAACATCGCCTTCTGTAAATCCTTCACGTTAAAGCTGACGTAGAGATCGTGCATCTCCTGGCACAGCTGACGGATCGTATAGTCGCGGTAACGCACCGGGTATTTCTGATAGATGGTCGGCAGCACATCCACGAGCGGCGTATCGTCTTCAATATGCTGTTCAAACTGCCCCAGCATCGCCACCAGCTGCATTAGCTTCTCCGCGCTCTCGGCTGGCGTCAGCAGGAACAGGATGGAGTTGAGATCGCACTTCTCCGGCACAATGCCGTTTTCGCGCAGGTAGTGGGCGAGAATGGTCGCCGGAATGCCGAAATCGGTATAGTGCCCTGTTTCCGCATCAATGCCCGGCGTGGTCAGCAGCAGCTTGCACGGATCGACGAAATACTGTTCACGGGCATAGCCTTCAAAACCGTGCCATTTTGCACCCGGTTCAAAACTAAAGAAGCGACGCTCGCTGGCGATAGCCTGCGTGGGGTGATCCTGCCATGGCCGACCCGCCACCACCGGTGGGATAAAGGGTTTGATCATATTGCAGTTGGCGATGATGGCCTTGCGCGCTTCAATGCCCAGCTCGACGCACTCAGCCCACAACCTGCGTCCGCTCTCACCCTCGTGGATCTTGGCGTTCACGTCCAGCGCCGCAAACAGCGGGTAAAACGGGCTGGTGGAGGCATGCAGCATGAACGCATTGTTCAGCCGCTTGTGCGGGCAGAAGCGCGATTGACCGCGAATATGGTTATCCTTTTTATGGATCTGTGAGGTTTGCGAGAACCCGGCCTGCTGTTTGTGGACCGACTGGGTCACGAAAATTCCCGGATCGTTCTCGTTCAGTTCCAGCAGAAGCGGAGACGTTTCCGCCATCATCGGGATAAATTGCTCGTAGCCGACCCAGGCGGAGTCAAAGAGGATGTAGTCGCAAAGGTGACCGATCTTGTCGATCACCTGACGGGCGTTGTAGATCGTGCCGTCGTAGGTGCCGAGCTGAATGATCGCCAGACGGAACGGGCGCGCCTCGGCGGCTTTCTGCGGCGCGACGTCACGGATCAGTTCCCGCAGCCAGGCCTCATCAAAGCAGTGTTCATCGATCCCGCCGATAAAACCAAACGGATTACGGGCTGCCTCAAGATAGACAGGCGTTGCCCCGGCCTGGATCAGCGCCCCATGATGGTTGGACTTATGGTTGTTACGATCGAACAGCACCAGATCGCCACGGGTCAGAAGCGCATTGGTCACCACTTTATTGGCCGCCGACGTGCCGTTCAGCACGAAGTAGGTTTTATCCGCGTTGAACACTTTCGCCGCGAACTTTTGCGCGTGCTTGGCAGAACCTTCGTGGATCAGCAAATCACCGAGCTTCACGTCGGCATTGCACATATCGGCACGAAACACGTTTTCACCGAAGAAGTCGTAAAACTGCCGCCCGGCGGGATGTTTTTTAAAAAAGGCGCCGTGCTGGTGACCCGGACAGGCAAAGGTGCTGTTTCCCATCGCCACATACTGGCTCAGGGTGTCAAAAAAGGGTGGCAGCAGGTTCTCTTCATACCGGCAGGCGGCAGATTCCAGTTCCAGCAATTCCTGTGCTTTACCCGAGATGATCGCCGTGACACCCTCTGGCACCTCTCCTGGCTCTGTTGAGAACATAAATACCGGTAGCTGAAAGCCCGTACGTTTCAGCAACGCAAGAATGCCGCTGTAGCTTTCAACAACCGTAATGACGACTGCCGCCACATCGGTGAAATCGGTGTTATCCAGCATAACCTTTTCGCGATGCGTAGAAACTTTGGATACCAGCTCACGGCTGACGGCAATTTTCATGGTTTTCATAAGCGCAAATACCCTCACCGAACGGTGAGACAGGAAGGAGAAAATTCGCGCAATCATGTCACCTTTTATTTTCAGGTGCAAGAAGGAATCAGTATGCGTTACGCCTCCCAAAGCTAAGCATAATCAGGGACGGACGTGCCATAATCATGCAATGCCAGTGCTTAAATAACAGGAGTTAAACGTGGTGATTGGACCCTTTATCAATGCGGGAGCCGTATTGCTGGGCGGTGTACTTGGGGCAGTATTAAGCCAGCGGTTGCCGGAGCGTATTCGCGTCTCCATGCCCTCCATTTTTGGCCTGGCGTCGTTAGGGATTGGTATCCTTTTAGTGGTGAAATGCGCCAACCTGCCGGTGATGGTACTGGCGACGCTGCTCGGCGCGCTGATCGGCGAGTTTTGCTATCTGGAAAAAGGCATTAATCACGCGGTAGGCAAAGCCAAAAATCTGATTGCCCGACCGGGCAAGGCAAAGCACGGCACGCACGAGTCGTTTATTCAGAACTACGTTGCGATCATTATTCTGTTCTGCGCCAGCGGCACGGGGATATTCGGTTCGATGCAGGAAGGGATGACCGGCGATCCCAGCATACTGATTGCGAAAGCGTTTCTGGATTTCTTTACTGCCACCATCTTTGCCACCACCCTCGGCATCGCCGTGGCGGCGATTTGTGTACCGATGCTGCTTATACAGCTGGCGCTGGCCACCTGCGCCACGCTGATCCTGCCGCTGACGACGCCTGCGATGATGGCGGACTTTACCGCCGTCGGCGGCCTGCTGCTGCTGGCGACAGGGCTGCGCATCTGTGGCATTAAGATGTTTGCAGTGGTGAACATGCTCCCTGCCCTGCTGCTCGCGATGCCGCTTTCCGCGCTCTGGACGCACTTTTTCGCTTAAGTTTGCGACGAAATGGTGAGAGAGTGTGCAGTCTGCACCGAAAACAACAAATTTCGTTGACGTCGGAGGGAGGATCGGGTTTAATGCGCCCCGTTGCCCGGATAGCTCAGTCGGTAGAGCAGGGGATTGAAAATCCCCGTGTCCTTGGTTCGATTCCGAGTCCGGGCACCACTTATTTATAACCCTCGCTTCGGCGGGGGTTTTTGCTTTCTGAGTCAGCAACTCGTTGTTTGAACAGTAGTTACCGCCCTTATCTCTCCTCCGGCCCCGCTTCCCGGTGGTACAACTGGCGTTGTTTACCGCCTTTACCGCCACACAGAAGCAGAAAAACCTGACCTTCACCGATCTATTTGAGCATTACAAATGCACATATCAATTGGACAGAGCCCGACAGAGCGGCATCACGTATCCGTGATTACCCCCCATCGGCTAACTGTTTTATTAGATTCATCGGTGGTAAATCCATCCGGGACATCCTGAAAAGTGACCTTTCGGCGTTCCGTACACTGCTGGAACAGGCCCTGGCTAACCGCAGTAAAGTAGGCCGAGGAACGAAGCTGTAAAAAGCGACTTCTACTTCAGACACCGTAACCACATTGCTACTATATTGTGTGTGCGTTGGCACGCATGGCTGTCATGGGGGCGTTTATCAGTCTAAGCAGAGGCCGGTAAAGCAATTGAGAGGAACTACAATGGATGCAGCATTACTTAACATGATGCGCTCAGATGGAAGAAATAAAGCCTGGGCGGAAACTATGGTGAATATGGAAGCCAGGAAACTGGTAAATACAGCCAACACTCTGTCGGCTTTTCATCTCAGCGATAGTTTGACTCGAATGAAGTTTGTTCAGGAAATTCGGGACCTCATAGAACATCAGTTTACGTTAGCTCGTCGGGCTAAATCAGATGAAGAATGCATGGAATGCGTTAAAATTCTCAGAGAAGAAAACAGTAACCTGCTGGAACAAGCGCGTTAATTAAGAACGAAGGCAGCGAAGCTTTGCGCTAAAGTCGAGTTTATCCGAGAGAATAACAAAATTGTTGGGTATGTGATCTCGGCTGTTAGTGTTGTCCTGGCCGGTGCTGAAATAGCCGCAGGATTTACCCTCATAGGCACTATGACCCCTCTCGGGGTTCTTGCTGGTGCGATTCTGGTTACTGACGGGACAAACAGCATCAGTAAAGAAGTGGCTCGCTACGCAACTAACAACACTACCAGTGAAGGGCTGGTCGCGAATGCCGCGATGTCTACAGCTGAGTTTATGGGCTTTAGTCGTGAGAATGGGTTAGGTGTCTACAAATCAATTTCACTGGCCGCTAATGCGTACACCATTTTTGGCTTGTTACGGCGACCTGGTACCTGGCGACTGTTTCGTTATCTCCCTGCTGACTATTACCGAAAGGTGAGCACACTGAGCCGCCCGCAGCTTACAATGAAAATAGCGGGTTATGGCGTGAAAGCTAAGATTATTTTTGATCTGTTGTCCGTCAGCGACCCGTCCCAGAATTAGTCAGCATTTTACGATAACGCCAGGATTTGTAGCCAAGTTTTGCTGGCGTTATATACCAGATGAAAGGTAGTACAATCAATAATGTGAGCGCAAGTGTCAGGCTTGTATCCTTGGATGCAAGTAAAAGAGTTAAAGCCAGTATGATGAAGGCAATAATAGTTATCCACTTCATAGCCTTAAAACGATTGGCCAGATCATGAGTTACGCTATCAAACGAACCACCGTAATTTTCAATATTGTTTTTTAACTTTTGAAGATCTCGTTTGCTAAAACCTGATTTTAAAAGTGCCTCTTCGCTGGTCATTCTATTATCCGTCCCATAACTCACTGAAACCTGTGACGAAGTTTAACTTAATTTTGCGGATAAATCGCTACCTGACGATATTCGTCAAATCTATATATATCAACGAGTTGAAGATATCTTAGAGTATACGCTCGAAAACTGACATTATTGCCCACTGCGGAACTTCGCTGGTAGCAACTCTAATGACTCCTTCGGGGCCGTTTCCAACATCTCCCGCCCTGCCCGGTAGAAGCAACATGCAGATCACCACAGGAGGCTGAATCATGCACGATGAAATCATTAATCAGGCCCGCGAAATCCTCCCTCAGCGGCTCAACCATACCGACACATTGGCATCACAGCAGGACACCGCGTACTATCTGGCCCTACAGTGAAGCGCAATGCTGCTATTATCTATTCCCCTATCCACGACACCCTGACCACTGCGTCAGCAGCGCATGCAGTTTAGCCGGCTCCAGAGGCTTGCGCAGCACCAGATACCCTTCCTGCTCCGCCTCCAGCAGAACCGGTGAATTAAATTCGCCGCTGACTATGGCGCCGCTCATATCCGGCAGACGGTCAAAAAGCGCTTTCAGGATATCGAAGCCGCTTTCGCCGGATCGCAGACGCTGGTCGCACAGCACGGCGAACGGCGTAAAGCCGTCGTCGATTATGGCAAACGCTTCTTCAGCCGAGGCCGCACAGCGTACGTCGATTCCCCAGACGCTCATCAGGCTCTCCCAGGCAGACGTCACCAGCGGGTCGTCATCGACGACCAGGCAGGAACCGTGCAGCGGGGCATAGCGTACCGGCGTGGCGGTGTTGTCAGCGGCGGGCGGGATATCCAGGGCGCTATCTTCGCCAGCATATTGGGTGAAGCGCATCCAGAAGCGTGAGCCTTTCCCTTCAATGGATTGCATCCCGTATTTCACCTTCATCAGCTTGGCACAACGGGCCACTACGGCCAGTCCCAGCCCGTGTCCGGCGCTGTCGATCTTCCATGCCAGCTCGGGGCGGTAGTAAGGTGAGAAGATTTTGCCCTTCTCTTCATCGGCGATACCGACTCCCGTGTCCCACACCTCCACCATACACTCGTCACCGCGCGGTCGGATGGCGACCAGCACCCCGCCCTGGAGCGTGTAACGAAGGGCGTTTTGAATCAGGTTAATCAGGGACTGTCGTACCAGCAGCGAATCGCCCATCACGTAGATACGGCGTTTAGGCCGCCGGATGCACAGCCTAAGCGCGCGGCTGTTGGCCTCTTCGCGAAACAGCGTGATGACCGAGTCGAGCAGAGCACCGATATCCACTTTGGTCGGGACAGAGAGGACATTCCCGGATTCTATTTTGCTGAGATCGAGCAGAGAGTTGAGCATTAAATGTACCGAGCGAACGCTCTGCTGCAGGTCAAGAAGCTGTGGCGTCAGGCTGTCGTCCCGGTTTCGGTGGAGGATGGCTTCGATCAGAAAGCCCATAGCGTGTACGGGCTGGCGCAGATCGTGGCTGGCGGTGGTCAGAAACTGATTTTTATCCAGCAGTGCCTGCTCCGCGTCCTCTTTGGCCTGACGAAACTGTTCCGCCAGGCGTGAGCTTTTTTCCTCAAGCAGTGCCTGCTGAATAAAGAACGCATGGGAAGTTAACGCATGGCGGTAAATTGCGAACCCGTAAAGCAGATTCAGCATGAGCACGATGAACATCAACTCATCCAGCCGCCAGATAATACCGAGGTTCAGCACCCCCCATGAGGCGAAGAAAAAACGCGTAAAGGTGCTGATGACCGGCGTCAGATGCGTCGCATTGGCGGCGACGATAGCGGCGATGCTGATATTAAGTAACAGGAAAAAGTCAAAATTCTGCGTCTGTGGAGTAATTAAATAGAGCGAAGAAATGCCCAGCCCGTGAATAAAGGCGATATTATTAATACGCGGAAGCCAGCGTCGCAGGACGTCCCTATCACCGTTTTCTTTCGCTTCACGCTGATAGCGTCGGTGCAATAGTCGTATCGCCACGGCACATAGCAGATAAATAATTATCCAGATAATCGTTGGGCCGAGGTCGTCCCCAAGCATATAAATCCAGATGGCGAAAGGAATACCCACAAAGGGCACAGCACTAAAGCTAAATACCAGCCGCAGAAAGGTGTTGTTTAGCAAACGGATCTGCGCCGGAGCAGAGATACCTTCGTTTTGTAAGCTCTGGAAAAACCTCATTCCGACGGTTCCTGCTTGCCGTGCAGAAGCGTGATGGCTTCGACCCGGCTGTTAACACCTATCTTTTTCAATATATTGCTGATGTGTTCTTTGACCGTGGGCTCAGAAATTGAAAGCTGTGCGGCGATTCGTTTATTTGGCAGGCCGCGCATAATCATATTTAATACGTCTATTTGTCGCGGCGTTAAGTTAAATTTACTTAACTTCTCATTATTTGCCTTAACGGAAATTTCGTTTCCCTCAGGAAACCAGGTCTGATTATCACTGAGTGCGAAAACGGCCCGCGAGAACATCTCAGGTGGCTCGCTTTTCAATACAAAACCGTGGCCCCCTGAAGTGAACCCCATATAT
>NZ_NRIQ01000001.1:0-191075 GCF_020224095.1 Enterobacter sp. CCUG 70166 | reverse complement strand
ATGTTTCCGGTTCATACCCTTCGCTTACCGGGCCTACGGTACCGTACACTTGTAGGCCGGGTAAGGCGTAGCCGCCACCCGGCTTTTTTTACTCGTAGTAGTTATAAATCCCTGCCGCCATCACCAGCGATGACGCCACTTCGTACGCTTTTTCGCGCCCGACCAGCAGGTCAATAATCTTCAGGCCAAAATCAATGGCGGTACCCGGCCCCTGGCTGGTGAGCAGGTTAACCCGCGGATCCCAGACCACGCGTTTATCCACCCACTGGTCTTCCGGAATCGTATCCTTCAGGCCTGGGAAGCCGGTCATATTGCCGATGGGGAAAATGTCGTGCGGAACCAGTACCGTACCTGCGGCCGCACAGATTGCCGCGACGATACGCCCGGAAAGATGAAACTGACGAACGGTTTCAACCAGCAGCGGGCTGTCGCGGAAACACTCCGCGCCCTTCAGACCGCCCGGCAGCACGATAATGTCGTAATCACCGTCCGCCACCTGTACAAGCGGTGCATCTGCCAGGATCTTGACCCCACGCGAGCAGGTAATCGCCAGACTTCCGTCGCTGGCGACGCTGGCGGTGGTAACCTTAATACCACCACGTACCATCAAATCAATGGTGGTGACCGCTTCTGTCTCTTCGCTACCAGGGGCGAGGCATACCAGTGCCGATGCGCTCATACTCACTCTCCTTTCGTTTAACTAACTCAAACAGACGGCTGTTTTCCGCAACGGTAATGCCGTGAGCCCGGGCGCGTTTTAACAGATAACCGGTAATGTAATCAATTTCGGTATGCCGCATCGCCCGGACATCCTGCAACATTGAAGAGATATTTTCTGCCGTACTCTCAATGACCTGGTCGACATAATAACGTAAATCAGACTCTGAGGTGTGGTAGCCTTCGCGTTCAATAACGGCGGCAACTTCCCGGCAAATCAGCGCTAACCGATCGGGATGCTGGCGCAGATCACCGTTAGGGCAATCCAGCAGGGCAGTCAGCGGATTGATCGCGCAGTTGACCGCCAGTTTGCGCCACAGTTCTGCGCGAATGTTATTGTGCCAGGCGACGTCAGGCAGCGTGCTTTGCAGGGTATCCGCAAGATAGCTGTAATCGCCGGGCTGTTCACGCGCCGGGCCGATATGGGTGATGCCACTGGCAACATGAATAATGACGTTACCGTCGCGGCGTGCCGCGTGGGTGGTTGTTCCCATCAGCAGCGGTTGCCGGACAGACTTTAGCTCTTCAATGGTACCCATACCGTTGTGAATCAGCAGGACTGGCGTGCTTTCAGGTAATTGGGCGGCCAGGCTTTTCACCGCATCGGAGACCTGCCAGGCCTTCAGCGTGACCAGCAGCAGATCGCTGCTCGCGAGAAATTCCGGATCGTTTGCCGTCAAAGACTCGTTAAAAATTGAACCGTCTGTACCCATCACATTCACACTGCAATAGGGTTGGGGAATTCGCAGCCAGCCCTGAACGTCGTGTCCCTGTTTGCATAGCGCGCTAAGCCAGAGTTGACCAAGGGCGCCGCATCCAAGCACTGTTACTTTCATTGTTCCTCCTCACCTGCAACTGCGCCAGGTGCTAAGACGCTAAGTATAGCGCCATCAGCTAAGCTTCTCGTTATGCCTCGTTGCAGGTATTATGCAACGCAACAAAAATGAAGGGAGAAGAAAAGATGCCATCTTTCGATATTGTTTCTGAAGTTGATCTGCAGGAAGCGCGTAACGGCGTAGATAATGCTATTCGTGAAGTGGAGTCACGTTTCGATTTTCGTGGCGTTGAGGCGACCATTGAACTGAACGACGCGAACAAGACAATCAAAGTCCTGAGTGAGTCTGATTTCCAGGTCAACCAACTGCTGGATATCCTGCGCGCCAAGCTGCTCAAGCGCGGCATTGAAGGGACCTCACTTGATGTACCGGAAGATTTTGTTCACAGCGGCAAAACCTGGTTTGTAGAAGCGAAGCTGAAGCAGGGGATTGAAAGCGCGGTACAGAAAAAAATCGTTAAGCTTATCAAAGACAGTAAGCTGAAAGTGCAGGCGCAGATCCAGGGGGAAGAGATCCGCGTGACCGGAAAATCCCGTGATGACCTGCAATCCGTGATGGCGCTGGTGCGTGGCGGCGATCTCGGTCAGCCATTCCAGTTTAAAAACTTCCGCGATTAAGACAATTATGCCCGGCTAAACCGGGCATTTTTTCAGGCCTTTAGCGCCTGCTCTACCTCAAAGCGGTTAGTCACTTTGCTGTCAATTTTGACATACGCACTGCGCTCTTCCGGGACAATCAGCACTTCGCTCACGCCCTCTGTCGCTTCCAGACGCTGTTGTAACGCGTCACCGATTGCCACGTCATCGGGAATTTCTACCCGCAGGCTACTCACATAGCGCGGCTCTTTCATGGTGCTGGCAACAAACAGCCAGAGCATCGCCAGTAGCGCACCGGCGAGGAACACGGTCTGAGAATCAAAAAGACCGTCCACCCAGCCGCCGAGGGACCCGCCGATCGCCACGCCGAGAAACTGGCTGGTGGAGTAAATGCCCATCGCGGTGCCTTTGTATCCTGCCGGAGACTCTTTGCTGATAAGCGACGGCAGCAGGGCTTCCATCAGATTAAACGCCAGGAAGAACAGCTGTACGCCTGCGATCAGCTCCCAGAAATGTGGGCCGGCGCCCCACAGCACAATCTCGGCAATCAACAGTAACGCCACGCAGCCCACGAAGACGCGTTTCATTTTGCGCTTCACTTCGGCGTAAATAATGAAGGGCACAACGGAGACAAACGAGATCAGCATTGTGACCAGATAAATTTTCCAGTGCTCTGCCGCCGGGAAACCTGCTGCGGCAAGTTGACCGGGCAGGGCGACAAAGGTGGACATCAGCAGAATGTGCAGACACATAATGCCGAAGTTCAGCTTAAGCAGGCGCGGCTCGGCGATGACTTTGCTGAAGCAGCCTTTGACCATCCCGGATTCACGGTTCAGGACATGGTTTTTACTGTCCGGCACAACCCACAGCGTGAGTGCGATCCCGATGGTTGCCAGCACGGCTATCATCCAGAACAGGGCGTGCAGGCCGAGTGAATGGGTAATAATCGGCCCCAGCACCATGGCAATGGCAAACGTGACGCCGAAGCTGACGCCAATAAACGCCATGGCTTTGGTGCGGTTTTGCTCGCGGGTTAAGTCTGACAGCAGCGCCATCACGGCGGCTGCAATCGCCCCGGAACCTTGCAGGGCGCGGCCAAGAATAATTCCCCAGATGGAGTGGGAGAGGGCGGCGATGATGCTGCCAAGTACAAACACCAGCAGCCCGCCGACAATCAGCGGTTTGCGACCCACGCGGTCGGAGAGCAGGCCAAAGGGGATCTGGAATATCGCCTGCGCCAGGCCGTAGATACCGATCGCCAGACCAATCAGCGCTTCGCTGGCGCCCTGTAACGCCATGCCATATGTGGTCAGAACGGGCAGGACCATAAACATGCCAAGCATCCGTAGCGAGAAAACAGTCCCTAAACCCCAGGTCGCACGCAGTTCACCTGGCGTCATTTTATAATCGTTCATTACCACCTCTACCAAAAAGCAGGCCATAGTTTAGGCGGGGTGATAAGTGCGGTAAATAGGTGTTTGTTTAAGAGATATTACGAGGGTGTGATAAAAGCACCCCCGGATAAAAAATTACGCCTCGACGCGCAACCCGTAGCTTTTAAATTTCTCAAGAACAATGGCAATTTCATCGTCACTGAGTACCGGAACGGGATCCACGATCGCCAGCGTGGCCAGGTAGAGTTTTGCCAGCACCTCTACCTCCTGCGCCAGCCACAGTGCCTTCTCAAGATTTTCTTCGCAGGTGATCAGGCCGTGGTGCTGTAATAGCGTCGCTTTGCGATCGCGTAACGCGACCGCGACATGCTCTGACAGCGCGCGCGTCCCGAAGGTCGCGTAAGGCGCGCAGGGAATGGAGTTTCCCCCGGCGGCGGCAATCATATAGTGAATAGCAGGAATGGGGCGGTTGAGTATCGAGACGGCGGTACAGTTAACCGCATGGTTATGGACGACGGCGTTAGCATCCGGGCGGGTCTGATACACAACCTGATGAAAACGCCATTCGCTGGAGGGCAGTTTATCCTCTTCGTGTCGCCCCTGTGCATCGACATAGACGATACTCTCTTCGGTCAGATGCTCGTAGGGAATTCCGGTCGGCGTAATCAGCATACCGTCGCGATAGCGAACGCTGATATTCCCGGCGGTGCCCTGATTTAATCCCATGCGGGTCATCTCAAGGCAGGTGTCGATAATGTCTCTGGCTAATCGGGCTCGTTCCATTTTTTATTCTCCGGGTACAGTTTTATTTTTACTGGCGGGAACGTTTGACCAGCTTCATATCGACTTTCGCCGTCTCGTTGACCGCTTCGCCGTCGATGGCTCGCTGCATCAGTTCAAACGCTTTTTCCGCCCAGGTATCTTCATCCTGCTGCATGGACCAGACGCTGTTAGGCAGGAACCCCAGCATGGGGTGCTCATCGAAGGTGCCAATATTGATGTGTTGGGGCACGGTACCGGTACGCGTCCGCAGGGCTTCGATTGCCCCTTCCAGGACGGGTAACGATGAGGCGATAAACGCCTGCGGAACACCCTGGCTGTCGATAAGCGAATCCATCAGGGCATATCCCCCCTCCGGCGTATTGTCCGGCCCTTCGATGACCCACTCGCGATGGTGTATACCGGCTGTTTTCAGGGCCTGCAAATAGCCGTTCAGACGGTCCGTAATGCTGGGCAGTGCGGTATCGCCCACAAGGAACCAGAGCGGCGTTTTGCACTCTTCCAGCATATTGCGGGCCAGTTCATCCCCCCCAGCCTCGTTATGACTCTCTACCAGCGCGTTGTCAGTAAAGCCAAAATCCCGGTCAAGGAGCACCAGTGGCTTTTGGATCTGCCGCAAATGATGCTGCTGATTTTCCAGCGTTGAGGGAACGATAAATAAGCCGTCCACGTTGCGCGCCATCAGAGCTTTTACCAGCTTGTTTTCGTAATCCACATCGTTGTAAGTACAGCTGATCATCAGCTGGTAACCCGAACGGCGGCAGCGCAGTTCGAGTTTCTCGGCGAGCGTTGCAAAGAACACGTTTGAGATGTTGGGCACGATGAGCCCCAGCGTCTCGGTTTTGTTTAACTTCAGACTGCGCGCCGAATGGTTGAGGGTATAGCCGAAGCGCTCGACGTGTTCATTAATTCGGGACTGTGTTTTCACACTGATCCGATACTGTTCGGCTTTCCCGCTCAGTACCAGCCGCACGGTGGTGACGGATAAATTCAGATCCTTCGCTATCTGTTCAACTGTTTTGGCCATCGCTACGCCTCAATCCTTAACGTACGTAAAAACTGCTGATAAAGCATACGCATCCTGCCATTACATTTCCTGCTGCATCAGGAGATTAAGCGCCTGTTGCTGGGTCCACAGCATCAGGTACGCCTCATATTTTTGCCGGTGGAAGGCCGCGGTTTCCGGCCGACAGGTGATGATATCGCCGGCTTTGACCATTTCCCGGGTGGCGTCGGTAAGCGTTGCCCATGCACCGCTCGCCACAGCGCCGCAAATGGCCGCGCCGAGAGTGACCGCATCTTCTTCGGCTAAAAGGTGAATATCGCAGTCTGTGGCATCGGCATACTCCCGCAGCCAGAGCCGGTTATGAGTAGCTCCACCACAAATGACAATGCGCGACAAGGTGTGCCCATGATGTTTCAGAGTATCCATAATGTGTCGTGTGCCATAGGCTATGGCCTGTAGCGTGGCCAGGTAGAGCCTCGCCAGCGCACGTTCACCGGTTTCTAATGTCAGACCGACCACGCTGCCCCGGGCATCAGGACGCGAACGCGGCGAGCGGTTGCCGTGGTGATCGGCCAGAATGTGCAGGTTGCGGGTGGGATATTTTTCTTCCTGTTCAAGCGCGGCTACCCAGTCGTTGAGTAATGCCACCGGATGGCATTGCGCCGCTTCTGCTTTTGCAAACAGCTCTGCGCTGACTCCGTGCTCGCGCAACGTCCAGTCGACCAGCGCCCCGGCAGCACTTTGCCCGCCTTCCGTCAGCCAGTAGCCCGGCAGCATGGCGCTCCAGTAAGGTCCCCAGACGCCGGGCGTATGGATCTCCGTCTGACTGGCAAGCATATGGCAGTTCGAGGTTCCGCTGATGAGCGCCAGCGTGCCTTCCGGGTGTGAGCCCGTCAGCGCCACGCCACCCGCGTGGGCATCGATCATGCCGCTTGCCACAATCACCTCTTCGGGCAACCCCAGAGCTTGCGCTGCCTGTGGGCTGAGTTTCCCGACGCATTCAGCGACGTCCAGAATAGTATCGGGAATTTTTGTCAGTAAGGTCTCCAGCCCCACCTCCCTGAGCAGCGATTCGCTGAACTGCGCCTCATGCGCAAGGTAGTTCCATTTGCAGGTGAGGGTGCACAGGCTGGCGGCGTCCTGGCCCGTCGCTTTCCAGACCAGAAAATCGGCAAGGTCGAAAAAGCGCCAGGCCTGATTCCATGTTTCAGGATGATGCCGCTGCAACCACAGCAGTTTTGGCAGTTCCATTTCAATACTCACCTCGCCGCCCACGTAGCACAAGGCCGGATCGCGTGTGGCATTGATGTGAACGGTTTCTTCGTGAGCACGATGATCCATCCACATAATGATGTCCTGCGATGCCGGACTGTCCGGGGAGACGCTCAGGCCGTTACCGTCAGCATCCAGCGCGACCAGCGAGCACGTGGCGTCGAAGCCAATCGAACGAATGGCGTCAGGTGAAATCCCAGAGGAGTCGACGGCTTCCCGCACCACCGCACAAACCTGCTGCCAGATTTCCACAGAGGATTGTTCCACGCGCGCATTGCTGGCGTGAAACTGCGAAATCGGACGGGTCGCGAAGCTCAAACGCTCGCCTTGCGCAGAGTAAAGCCCTGCACGAACGCTGGCTGAACCTACATCTACCCCGAGGAAATAGCCGTCACTCATCATGAACTTCCTTATTTTTTACCAAACGGATGCAGCAGTTTATCAATTTCAGGCGTGTTGATATTCTGCGCATTGACATATTTCACTGGAATATCAATTTCTTTGGCCACCGTCTGTCCGGAAATCACCGCGTTCAGCGTTTTTATGCCCTGATAACCAATCTGATAGGCGTCCTGCACCACGAAGCCCTGAATCACACCGTTTTTAAGGAAGTTAATGATGGCTTCGGTGCTGTCAAAACCGATGACTTTTACTTTGCCCTTCAGATTCTGGCTGTCGATAGCGTTCGCAACGCCCAGGGTTGAGCCTTCGTTGGTGGCATAAATACCGGCGATATCCGGGTTGGCCTGAACCATATCAATGGTTTTATCCATCGCTTTTTGCGGGTCGCCATCGCTGTATTGCACCGGCAGTACCTGAATATTCGGGTACTTCTCTTTCATCCGCTCGCTGAACCCTTCAGAGCGCTCAATGGCGGACGTCGTCCCGGCTACGTGAGCGATAATACCCACTTTCCCCTTCTGGCCTACCTGCTCCGCCAGCGCATCCGCAGCCTGTGCGCCCGCCTTACGGTTATTGGTGGCGACAAAGCTGGCCGGGATATCCGAGTTCACGCCCGAGTCGAAGGTCACCACTTTGATCCCCCGGCTGTTGGCGGTTTCGACCAGCGGGGCAAGGGCGTTTGCATCAAGTGCGGCCAGCAACAGGCCGTTTGGCTTTTGTGCCATGGTGTTTTCGACTAACTGGATCTGTTCGGCAATTTGCGTTTCATCGGCAGGGCCAACGTAGCTGGTTTTGTCACCCAACTCTTTTGCGGCAGCTTCCGTTCCCATTTTGACCGTCTGCCAGAATTCGTGCTGGTAACCTTTACTGACCACCGGCAGGTTTAAATCTTTTGCCAGCGCGCTGCTGGACAGGATGGCAACGAGCGACAGGACGCTCAGGATATGGCTGGTTTTCATTATTTTGCTCCGTTGTAGGGTTGGCAGGGCTTGTTGTATCGAGAACCTAACGCATTCTTTTACGTAACGTGTCCAGGTAGACGGCGGCAACGACGACCACGCCCATCGCCACCATCTGCCAGAACTGGGACACGCCCATGAGATTGAGGCCGTTTTTCAGCACGCTCATAATGAACGCGCCTATGATGGTGCCGCCAATCGTGCCCACACCGCCCATCAGACTGGTACCGCCGATCACTACCGCCGCAATGGCTTCCAGCTCATAACCCACGCCCACGGTTGGCTGGCCTGAGTTGAGACGAGAGGCGAGGATCACCCCGGCCACGCCGGTTAACAGGCCGCAGAAGGCGTAAACGAAAATTTTCACTCGCTGGACTTTGATCCCGGAAAGGTGTGCCGCCGTTTCATTGCTGCCGACAGCGTAGATATAGCGGCCCATCACCGTTTTCTTCAGGATCCACATGGCGATCAGTGCCACGATGACCAGGTAGAACACCGGATAAGGCAGAACGTCGAACAGGCGACCCTGTGCTAGCAGCTTGAACTGCGGGTAGTCAGAAAAATAAATCGCGCGGCCATCGGTCATCACCATATTGATGCCGCGTACCGACATCATTAAGCCGAGGGTGGCAATAAACGGTGGTATGGTCATTTTGGTGACCAGAAACGCGTTCACATAGCCGCAAAGTCCGCCTGCGAGCACGCCTGCCAGAATACAGACCGGCAACGGCATACCAAACCCGGCGGCGATGCCCACCGCAACCCCTGAGAACGCCACCACCGATCCAAGCGACAGGTCGATCCCGGCGGTAATAATCACAAAGGTCACGCCAATGGCCATGATGCCAATCACCGCCGTTTGCAGGGCGATAGTCATGATATTTTCTGTATTAAAGAAGAACGGAGAGCTGAAGCTGAAAAACAGAACCAGCAATACCAGGCTAAAAAGAGGCGCCAGACGCATCAGGAGCGCTTTATTTATTTTCATCGTATGACTTCCGCTTTGCGGCGATGGAACGGTAACGGACATGATTAATCCTCCAGCGTGGCGTATTGCATGATTTTTTCCTGGGTGGCGTGCTCAGCCGCTATTTCGCCGGCAATGCGGCCGCTGCGCATCACGAGTATGCGGTCGCACATTCCTAATACTTCCGGCAGTTCGGATGAAATCATGATGATCGATTTACCTTTAGCGACAAGGCGATTCATTAATTCGTAGATCTCTAGCTTGGCGCCAACGTCAATTCCCCGGGTTGGCTCATCAAAAATTAAAATATCGGTGTCTTTGCAGACCCAGCGGGCAATAATAATCTTCTGTTGATTACCGCCGCTTAAATTCAGTGCCGCCTGTTCCAGATGTGGCGTTTTTATTCGCAGCGTATCCACCAGTTTCTGGCTGGACTCCCGGCAGCGTTTTTCATCAACATTACCCGCGGCGCCAGCGTAGTCCGGGTAATTGCCGAGCATAATGTTCATCTCAACAGAAAGGCCGAGGGCGAGTCCCTCTTTTTTGCGGTCTTCTGTTAAATAGCTGATGCCTTTCTCAATGGCGTCAGCCACGTCTTTAATACGTGTGGGGGTGCCGTTCAGCGTCAGGGTGCCAGCGTCGATCGCATCGGCGCCAAACAGGGCCCGGCCCAGTTCAGTTCGGCCTGCGCCCATTAAGCCAGCGAGACCGAGGATCTCACCGCGCCAGAGGGTAAAGTTGATGTCATGCAGTACACCATTACGCGTCAGGCCGTTCACCTCCAGCACTTTTTCTCTGCGCTGATGCGGCGGGCGTTTTGGGTAGATGTTATCGAGATTGCGGCCAACCATCATGGCGATAAGCTCGCCGATCTGAACCGTTTCATAATCTACGGTGGCGATGTATTGTCCGTCGCGCATGACGGTCGCGCGATCGGCGATCAGCGCCAGCTCTTCCAGACGGTGCGAGATGTAGACAATCCCCGTGCCCTGAGCCTTGAGCATCCGCGTGACGTCAAACAAACTCTCGATTTCACTTTCGGTCAGCGCGGCGGTGGGTTCATCCATGATTAGCACTTTGGCATTGACCGAAATCGCTTTGGCGATTTCCACCATCTGCTGCTGGGCTACGGTTAATTCACTGACGCGGGCGTCCGGGGCGATTTTTAAATTCAGCGTGTGCAGTATTTTCTCAACCGCCTGTCGCTGGGCGCGTTTATCTAACTGCCAGCGACTATTTTTGCAGAATTCACGGCCAATAAAGATATTCTCTTCCACGGTTAAATCGGGGAAGAGATTAAATTCCTGATGGATAATCGTAATACCTGCATGCTGAGCACTTAGCGGATCGCTGAATGATACGGATTGCCCTTCAAAGCGAATTTCACCGGCATCAGGTTGGTAAACACCGGATAATATTTTCATCAGCGTCGATTTGCCGGCACCGTTTTCACCTAAGAGGGCATGAACTTCGCCGCAGCGTAAATCGAAATCAACCTGATTCAGCGCCAGCACGCCGGGAAAGCGTTTGGTAATGCGCGTCATCTGAATAAGAGTCTCTGACATTGCAAAATTCCTGTGTTGGAAAGGCAATGAATCACAAGCCACAGTGATTTAGTTAATAAGCTAACTCGACTTAGCTTTCGTCCTTAAAAGCTATTTTAGGGTTATAATTTAGCCAAATCATTTGTATTCAAATTGTGACGTCGTGCAAAGGTATTTTGTTATTTGATTGAATTTAAACGATATGTTTAGTTTTTGCTGAATCGTAATACCTGACACTGATCGAATTTTGACCTCTCATCGTGAAACTGCTCACAGATCCTGCACATTTATCTTGTCTCATTTTTAGTGTGAACCCTAAGCTAATTCGAGTTAGCAAATTTCACCACTTTCCGTTCACGGCGCTGCCTGGGCGCTTTTTCACGGCTATGCCCCTGAGACGGATAGGTTAACCAACGTGAGGAAGGGCTATGAAAACGATAAAAGCGTTACCCCGTATTGGCATTCGACCTGTTATTGATGGCCGCCGAATGGGCGTACGCGAGTCTCTGGAAGAGCAGACCATGAACATGGCGAAAGCCACGGCGGCGCTACTCAGTGAAAAATTACGCCACCCCTGCGGTACGCCCGTTGAGTGCGTGATTGCCGATAGCTGCATTGCCGGAATGGCGGAGGCCGCTGCTTGTGAAGAGAAGTTCAGCACGTGCCACGTTGGTCTGACGATCACCGTCACCCCCTGCTGGTGTTACGGGAGTGAAACCATTGATATGGATCCGCTGCGTCCGAAAGCGATCTGGGGCTTTAACGGCACCGAGCGTCCGGGGGCAGTATATCTCGCGGCGGCACTGGCGGCGCATAACCAGAAAGGGATCCCGGCGTTTTCCATATATGGCCACGATGTACAGGATGCGGGCGACGAGACCATCCCGGCAGACGTTGAGGAAAAATTGTTGCGCTTCGCCCGCGCGGGCCTGGCGGTCGCCAGCATGAAGGGGAAAAGTTATTTGTCGGTGGGCGGCGTCTCGATGGGGATTGCGGGCTCGATTGTCGATCACAACTTCTTTGAATCCTGGCTGGGGATGAAGGTGCAGGCGGTGGATATGACCGAACTGCGTCGCCGCATCGATCATAAGATTTACGACGAGCAAGAACTTGAGCTGGCCCTGGACTGGGCGCAAGCACATTTCCGTTTCGGCGAGGATAAAAACGCGGAGCAGTATCGTCGCAATGAACAGGAGAATGCCGCGATCCTGCGGGAGAGTCTACTGATGGCGATGTGCATCCGCGACATGATGCAGGGTAACCCAAAACTCGCTGCGATGGGCCGCGTGGAGGAATCTCTGGGCTATAACGCCATCGCGTCCGGGTTCCAGGGACAGCGCCACTGGACGGATCAGTATCCAAATGGCGATACCGCAGAGGCGCTGCTGAACAGCTCCTTTGACTGGAACGGTATTCGCCAGCCGTTGGTGGTGGCGACGGAAAATGACAGCCTGAACGGGGTAGCAATGCTGTTTGGGCATCTGATGACCGGTACAGCGCAAATCTTTGCCGACGTGCGCACCTACTGGTCGCCAGAGTCGGTTGAGCGTGTTACCGGCCAGAAACTCACTGGACGGGCTGAGCACGGCATTATTCATCTGATCAACTCCGGCTCGGCGGCACTGGACGGTACAGCGGAGCAGAAAGACGCCGAGGGGAAACCGACCCTGAAACCACACTGGGACATTAGTGAGCAGGAAGCCAACGCGTGCCTGGCCGCAACCCACTGGTGTCCGGCGGTGCATGAATACTTTCGCGGGGGCGGTTTCTCATCAAACTTCCTCACCCGAGGTGGCGTGCCATTTACCATGACCCGCGTAAACCTCATCAAGGGGGTGGGCCCGGTATTACAGATAGCGGAAGGCTGGAGTGTTGAGCTGCCGGAACAAGTACATGACATTCTGAATAAGCGCACCGATTCAACCTGGCCCACCACCTGGTTTGCCCCACGTCTGACCGGTAAAGGCCCGTTCAGCGACGTCTATTCAGTGATGGCGAACTGGGGCGCTAACCACGGGGTGCTAACCGTCGGGCACGTCGGTGCTGATTTCATCACTATGGCGTCCATGCTGCGCATTCCCGTGTGCATGCATAACGTACCGGAGGCGCTGATTTATCGGCCGACGGCCTGGGGCGCTCACGGTATGGATCCGGAAGGGCAGGATTATCGCGCCTGTGAAAATTACGGACCGTTATACAAACAATAAGCCGGTTTGCCAGCCTGCTCCGGCGGACTGGCAGCCTGTGGGGACCGCAATGAAAAAATGTTTTCTGGTTCTCGATTGTGGCGCGACGAACGCGCGCGCCATTGCGCTGGATCCTGAAGGGAATATTGTGGCGCGAGCCTCGGTGGCGAACGAAAGCGAAAGTGCCGCTGAAAATCCGGCCTGGCACCAGTGGTCGCTCGACGCCATCATGCAACGTTTTGCCGTCTGTTGTCAGAAAATCAGCGCAGTGCTGAGCAAGCATCAACTGCGCGGAATGAGTGTGACGACCTTTGGCGTGGATGGCGCGCTGGTAGATGAGCGGGGAGAACTGCTTTACCCGATCATCAGCTGGAAATGTCCACGGACCGTGCCGGTGATGGAAGCGGTTGCCCGTTTATGCTCCCCGGCTGAACTACAGCAGATCACCGGCGTTGGGCAGTTTAGTTTCAACACGTTGTATAAGCTAGGCTGGCTTCAGGACAACCATCCCGATCTGTTACAGCGTGCTCACGCCTGGCTTTTTATCTCCTCGCTAATCAACCATCGCCTGACCGGAAAAATGACGACCGATCTCACGATGGCCGGTACCAGTCAGATGTTCGATCTGCATCAGCGGTGCTTCAGCGAAACGATCTTAAGCAAGATCGGCGTGCCTCATTCCCTTTTCCCGCCGCTGGTTTCCCCCGGGGAGATGATGGGTGAACTGCAGCCCGACGCTGCATCCAGACTCGGATTGCCTTGCGGTGTGCCGGTGATCTCCGCCGGGCACGATACGCAGTTTGCCCTTTTTGGCGCCGGTGCGGGAATTAATGAGCCGGTTCTCTCTTCGGGAACCTGGGAGATTTTAATGGCGCGCACCTCGCAGGTTGATACCGCTTTACTGGGGCAATACCCGGGCGCGACCTGCGAACTGGATAGCCGGACGGGGCTCTATAATCCGGGAATGCAATATCTGGCGTCTGGCGTACTGGAGTGGATCCGCGCGCTGTTCTGGTCGCCTGATGTCAACTGGGACACTATTCTGGATCAGGCGGCGGCAATTCCGTACGGGGCGGATGGCGTCACGATGAATACCCAGTTGCTCGATTCTCCGCTCGCCGGCTGGCAGGGCGTTACGCTCACCACCACGCCAGCCCATTTTTACCGCGCAGCCCTGGAAGGACTCACGGTGCATCTGCAAGAAAAACTCCAGGCGCTGGAGGCGATCGCGCAATTTAAGGCGCGTGAACTCCTGCTGGTGGGGGGAGGTAGCCGCAATATGCTGTGGAATCAGCTCAAGTCCAATGCGCTTGGGATCCCGGTGAAGGTTCTTGAAGATGCAGATACGACCGTGCTGGGAGCATCTTTGTACGGATGGTGGGGCATCGGAGAAACGGCCAGCGCTGAGGCTGCTCGCGATCGGGTCCACTATCGTTACCGTTATTTCTATCCTGAGGAGCAAAGCCGTGCTTAAAACGATATCCCCACTGATTTCACCCGAGCTGCTGAAAACGCTGGCAGAGATGGGCCATGGTGACGAGATTATTTTTGCAGACGCTCACTTTCCCGCGCACAGCCTGGGGCCAAAGACGATCCGCGCAGATGGCCAGCTCATCAGCGATTTGCTGGTCGCGGTGATACCGCTGTTTGAACTCGATAGCTATGCGCCACCGCTGGTGATGATGGCCCCTGTCGACGGGGATATGCTCGATATACAGGTAGAAGCACGCTATCGCAACGCACTCTTTGGTGAGGCGGAAGGGGAGGGGATTATGCGTATTGACCGTTATGCGTTTTATGCGCGGGCACAGAAAGCGTACGCCATTGTGGTGACAGGCGAGACAGCGAAATACGGTAATATACTGTTAAAGAAAGGGGTTACGCCGTACCAATAAAAAACGCCGGGTTAAACCCGGCGTTTTTACTTCAGTCTTCTTACCAGACGTACGTCAGCAGGCTTTGTGAATCTGGCACCATGAAGTCTACGGACATCATCACGGACAGGGAGGTGATGGCGACAATCGAGAACACAAACAGCTTGCGTGCCCAGACCTTGTCATCTTCCACTTTGTAACCGCGCAGAGCCATGCCGAGCCACCAGACGCTCACCGCAGCGGCCACCACCAGATATTTATATCCGGCGTAACCGCCCAGAGAGAGCATCAGCGTTGCCACGGCAAAAGCGATGATGTACAGCGTGATGTGGTTTTTGGCAACTGAGATGCCCTTCACGACCGGCAGAACCGGAATGTTCGCTGCCTGATAATCCTTAAAGCGGAAAATCGCGATGGCGTAGGAGTGCGGCATCTGCCACAGGCTAAAGATAGCCAGCAGGATCAGCGCACCGCTGTCGAACTCGTTCGTGACGGCGCAGTAGCCAATCACCGGCGGCGCAGCGCCGGAGAGAGAACCAATCAGCGTGCCGTAGACGGAGTGGCGTTTCATATACAGGCTGTAGACGCCTACATACACCACGAACCCCATCACCCCCAGCCAGCAGGCCAGCGGGTTAGCACCAAACCACAGCAGCATAAAGCCAGCAATACCCAGCAAGGTGGCGTACACCAGCGAGACGGAAGGAGCAATCAGGCCTTTAACCAGCACCCGATTTTTGGTCCTTTCCATCTTCTTGTCGATATCCATGTCGATGTAGTTGTTAAATACACAACCGGACGCAACCACCAGTGACACACCGACCAGCGTGTAGATAAAGAGGGTGTAATCAATGCTGCCTTTAGAGGCCAGCAGGAACCCTCCGATTACGGAGATCAGGTTGCCAAAGATGATGCCTGGTTTCGTGACTTGCAGGTATTGCTTAAACATACTCGCCGCTCTTAGTGAACCATCATGTTGTAGTTAAGGTTCCACATAATCCAGATGGAACCGACTACCAGGATAGCGATGATAATCACGGTAAAGATAAAGGCCGTCATGTTCCAGCCTTCATCGGACTTGGTGTTCATGTGCAGGAAGCAAACCAGATGCACCAGAATCTGAATCACCGCGGTCACCAGGATTGCGCCCAGGATAACCGGCTTAGATGCAGAACCGTTCATCACCATCCAGAACGGGATCACCGTCAGGATGATCGACAGGATGAAACCTGTCATGTAGGTTTTTACGCTGCCGTGGGAAGCGCCATGATCGTTAGAATGACTCATTACATCGCCCCCATCAGATAGACAACAGAGAACACACAGATCCATACCACGTCCAGGAAGTGCCAGAACAGGCTCAGGCACATGATACGGGTACGGTTAGTACTGGTCAGGCCGCGACGGGAGATCTGGAACATCAGCACTGCCATCCAGATCAGACCAGAGGTCACGTGCAGACCGTGGGTGCCGACCAGCGCGAAGAACGCTGACAGGAAGCCACTGCGATCCGGACCAAAGCCTTCCGCAATCAGGTGATGGAATTCATAGATTTCCATCCCGATAAAGCCAGCACCAAACAACCAGGTCAACGCCAGCCAGGAAACAACCTGGCTTTTGTTGTTTTTGTACATGGCGATAGCCGCCATGCCGTAGGTGATGGAGCTGAATAACAGCAGTGCGGTTTCAACCAGAACGAACGGCAGCTCAAAGATGTCCTTACCGGTCGGGCCGCCCGCTGTGCCGTTCACCAGAACGGCATAGGTTGCGAACAGACAGCAGAACAGGATGCAGTCGCTCATCAGGTAGATCCAGAAACCGAAGACTTTCGTCGGTCCTGTATCATGGTGCGCATGTTCATGCGCGTGGGCAGTCGAGTGCGCCAGAGTATCAGTTGCCATTTTTCAGCCCCGCTTTAGAAATCTCGTCAAAATGCTGGTTTTCCAGCTTTTCAACTTCACGGACTGGTACGTAGTAGTCCACGTCCTCGTCAAAGCTCTTCACAATCCAGCTGATTACGATGCCAGCGAAGCCAACAATCGCCATCCACCAGATGTGCCAGATCATTGCGAAACCAAATACCGTTGCGAAGGCGGCAATCACGATGCCCGCACCGCTGTTTTTCGGCATATGGATCTCTTCGTAATGTTCAGGTTGCTTGTACGCTTCACCTTTTTCTTTCATTTCCCAGAATGCGTCACGCTCATGAATGTGCGGCACTACGGCAAAGTTATAGAACGGAGGTGGAGAAGAGGTAGACCACTCCAGCGTACGGCCACCCCACGGGTCACCGGTCAGGTCGCGGTTCAGGTTACGGTCACGGATAGACACGTAGTACTGAATCAGCTGGCACAGGATACCGCAGGCAATCAGCGCGGCGCCGCCCGCTGCAATCATCAGCATCGGATGGAACTGCGGATCGATCTGCTGGCTCAGACGACGGGTCATCCCCATGAAGCCCAGCACGTACAGCGGCATAAACGCCACGAAGAAGCCGATGATCCAGAACCAGAACGCGCGTTTGCCCCATTTTTCGTTCAGGGTGAAACCGAACGCTTTTGGCCACCAGTAGGTCACACCTGCGAAGCAGCCGAAGACGACGCCGCCGATGATAACGTTATGGAAGTGCGCAATCAGGAACAGACTGTTGTGCAGGACAAAGTCAGCGCCCGGAACCGCCAGCAGCACGCCGGTCATCCCACCTACGGAGAAGGTCACGATGAAGCCGATGGTCCACAGCATCGCTGAGTGGAACTGGATACGGCCCTGGTACATGGTGAACAGCCAGTTGAAGATCTTAACCCCGGTCGGGATCGCGATAATCATAGTGGTAATACCAAAGAAGGCGTTTACGTTGGCGCCCGCACCCATGGTGAAGAAGTGGTGCAGCCAGACGATGAACGACAGGACGGTAATACACACGGTTGCCCACACCAGAGAGGTGTAACCAAACAGACGTTTACGCGAGAAGGTTGCCGCGATTTCGGAGAACACACCGAACACCGGCAGAACCAGGATGTACACTTCCGGGTGACCCCAGGCCCAAATCAGGTTGATGTACATCATCATGTTGCCACCCATATCATTCGTGAAGAAATGGGTACCCAGATAGCGATCCAGGGTCAGCAGCGCGATGGTGACGGTCAGAATTGGGAACGACGCGATAATCAGGACGTTGGCGCACAGAGATGCCCAGGTAAATACTGGCATCTTGAACATCGTCATACCTGGTGCACGCATCTTCAGGATGGTCACGAAGAAGTTAATACCGGTCAGGGTGGTACCGACACCGGAGAGCTGAAGCGCCCAAATCCAGTAGTCAACGCCCACGCCCGGACTGTACTCAATTCCCGAAAGTGGCGGGTAGGCCAGCCAGCCGGTCTGAGCAAATTCGCCCACACCCAGTGACAGGTTAACCAGGATAACGCCGACAACGGTGAACCAGAAGCTCAGGTTGTTCAGGAACGGGAACGCAACGTCGCGCGCGCCGATTTGCAGCGGAACGACAACGTTCATCAGACCGATTACCAGCGGCATCGCCACGAAGAAGATCATGATAACGCCGTGAGCGGTAAAGATCTGATCGTAGTGGTGCGGTGGCAGGAATCCGGCTTCGCCCGCAGACGCAAGCGCCTGCTGGCTACGCATCATGATTGCATCCGCAAAGCCACGAATTAACATGACGATACCGACGATGCAGTACATGATGCCGAGTTTTTTGTGGTCAACCGAAGTCAGCCACTCGTTCCACAGGTAGCTCCACTTACCGAAGTAAGTGATCAGGCCAACTAAGGCCGCGCCACCAATGATAATTGCAGCAATCGTAACCATGATAATGGGTTCATGGTACGGCACCGCATCCAATGTCAATTTTCCGAACATTTTCTTCCTCGGCCCCTTAGTGAGCGGTTTCCGCGTGGCTCATGTCCATGCCTTCCATACCCTGGTGCGTGTTGTGCTCGCCTTCAGGCTGGGTCATGTCCATGCTCATGCCGTGATCCATAAATTTGCCAATAACATCTTTGAACAGATTCGGTTTCACGTTAGAGAAGTACTCCACCTTGTTGTATTCGCTAGGTGCAGCCACTTTTTCGAACGCCGCCATGTCAGACATGGTGTTTGGAGACTGCTTCGCTTTTGCAACCCACTGGTCGAAAGTCGCGCGGTCTGGCGTAGCGATAGCTTTGAACTTCATACCCGAGAAGCCCGGGCCACTATAGCTGGCGGAGATACCGTCGTAGGTGCCTGCATCATTCGCAATCAGATGCAGGTTAGTCTGCATACCGGCCATCGCGTAAATCTGGCTGCCCAGACGTGGGATGAAGAAGGAGTTCATTACGGAGTTGGAGGTCACTTTGAACTGAACCGGAGTGTTCGCCGGGAAGGCGATTTCATTCACGGTAGCAATGCCCTGTTCTGGATAGATGAAGAACCATTTCCAGTCCATGGAGACCACTTCAATGGTAATGGGTTTTTCATCGTGAACCAGCGGTTTGCTCGGCTCAAGTGCGTGAGTGGTTTTCCAGGTCAGTACAGCAAGGAACAGGATGATCAGAATAGGTACCGTCCAGACCACAGCTTCCACTTTATTGGAGTGTGACCAGTTAGGGCTATACTTCGCATCTTTATTGCTCGCACGATACTTCCAGGCGAAACCAACAGCCATCAAGATGGCAGGAATAACCACAATCAACATCAGGCCAAAAGCCGTCAGTATCAATGAACGTTGTTCCAGTCCAATCTGTCCTTTGGGGTCTAGTAGTGCAGAATCGCAGCCACTGAGTAATACAGTGCCTGCGAATAATGACAACCATCCCAAACTTTTATTGTATTTCCTGAGTCTCATTTAACGACCTCAATTCCACGGGAGTCTGGTGGCGTTTAAAGTGTGGGGGCATTTTACGGGAAGGTTACATTACTGTAAACATCATTAGCCCTGTGTCAGGAAGGTGTTACCGGGTTCTGCCGCACATGTCACAAGTGTTGCAAATTATGTCGCGTTTCCAGACGGAAGCCGCACGGAGTGGGCGTTATAACGAAAGGGTGCCCCAGCATACCGCAAAAGGGACAATTGGTATAACCATTGCGAAAAACACACAATTAGTTAACAATTAATTATCAATAAAAAGACAACTAAAAAACGAAAATTCAATGTTTCGAATGCTGAATCGTTTAATGAAAAATAGCGTAGCGAAATAAGCTCCAATAATTTCCGAATGCTATCCCGCACAAAACAACAAATATTTTTTTTGTCGATGGCGGTTATTTCACCGTTATAATTTCGGGCTGTTATTACAACGGGAAATAACCTTTCGCTTTTTACTTCATGTCATCTGCGTCTTTCGTAATGACATGAAATCCAGCATCCCACCCGTCAGGATCCCCGCCAGAGCGAGAAACACACCTGCATCAAGCAGAAGGGTTTCAAAAGGAACTGACAAGTCGGTAGTCGCATTCATGATGAGCACCGTGAGCCACCCTACCAGGGCAAAACAACCTGCCATTAGCAGACGCAGGGCAAACCGATAGGCAGCGTGATATTCCGTGCGCGGCATGAAGTGTTCCGTCCGCTGGGTATATTCCAGCGTCTGGCGACAGACCAGCAGCAATAAAATCCCCGGCACGGCCGCCACCACCGAGAAGAGATAAAAGGTCGGCCAACCGTAGGCTTCAACAAACCAGCCCGCGACGGGGCCAACGTATACGCGCCCGACGGCGGAAAGGGCAGAGAGCAGCGCAAACTGGGTAGCGGAAAATGACTTATTGCACAGCGTCATCAGCAGGGCGACAAATGCCGCAGTGCCCATACCGCCGCACAGGTTCTCAAAGAATACCGCCGTCCCCATACTGATCATATTCTTGTCGGTGATCGACAGCAGCCAGTAACCGGCATTCGATGCGCCCTGAAGGATGCCAAATATCAGCAGAGCGCGGAACAGCGTCAGGCGCTGCATCAATACGCCGCCGTACAGCGCGCCGACAATCGTGGCAAACAGCCCCAGGGTTTTGTTCACCACGCCTACCTCGCCCGCATCAAACCCGACGCCGCGGATCAGGAAGGTAGTGGTCAGACTCATGGCGAAAGCGTCGCCAAGCTTATAAAGGACAATAAGCAGCAGGATCAGCCAGGCATTATTGCGACCAAAGAAGTCGCGCAGCGGTGCGGCGACGGCCTGCTCCAGCGAGCGTGGAACCGGGATCACATCGCTCGGTTCAGGCGCGAACAGAGTGGCAATAATGCAGGGGATCAGCAGTGCGGCCATCAACCAGTACATGCCCTGCCAGCCGAGATAGCGGTCAGCAAGCCACAGTGCGAGTCCGCCGGAAACCAGCATACCCAGGCGGTAGCCGAGCACGCTGATTGCCGCACCGGCGCCACGCTCTTCCGCTGGCAGGACGTCCGTTTTCCAGGCGTCAAAAACAATGTCCTGCGAGGCGGAGCAGAAGGCGATGACCACCGCAAGCGCGGCCATCCAGCGCAGCTGCGTTGACGGTTCAAGGAAACCCATTGCGGCAATGGCGAGCAACAGCAGCACCTGCGTCATCACTAACCAGCCGCGACGGCGCCCGAGGAACGGTGGGGTATAGCGATCCATCACTGGCGACCACAGGAACTTAAAGACGTAAGCCTGGCCGACGAGCGAGAAGAAACCAATGGTTTTAAGATCGATGTTCTCAACCGTCATCCACGCCTGTAACGTGCCGGAGGTGAGCGCAAGGGGTAAACCGGAGGCGAAACCCAGGATCAGCAGAATAGCTGATTTCGGTTGCTGGAAAATGCGTAAGTAGTGACTGGACATGTTCTTATGAACTGACCCGGTGAAGCACCGGGTCAGTCAGCAGGATTAACGTGCGTTCTGCTTGATGAAGTCGTGAATGCTGGTGTCCTGTGCCATGTCGGCAATGGTGTCAGTCAGCACGCTGTTAACCGCGTTAGCGATATTTTTGTTGGAGGCCTGGAATGCGCCTTCAACGGAATAGCTTGCACGGTAGTTTTTGTTCATCTTGTTGCCGTTCTTCGCGGTAGCGATGATGGAGATATCGGCTTTGGTCGCAATGTTGTAGCGAACGTTACCCTGGGAGACGTCAGCGTACAGGTTGTTCACGATGATTTGCAGATCAACCGCGCCGCTTGGGCCAATCATGTAGCCACGGGAGGTCATCTGTTTTTCCAGTACTTCCTGCAACAGGAAGCGCAGGTCGCGGGAAGCGGTCAGCGTAACCTGCTGGTTGTCGCGAGTCACTTTCGCCAGCGCCTGGTCCTGACGCTGATCGGCGCCATTAATGCTGACCGTCACGCCCATCAGGCTTGGATCCTGCTGAGGCAGGGTAATTTTTGGTGAAACGTCAATGGTCGTCGGCGGGGTTGCGCAACCGGCGAGCATAAAGAGTGCTACCAACGGAAAGAAGATTTTTTTTAACATTTTCGGGTTCTCAACGAATCGTAAGCAAAGAGAGAAAAATTGCCGCCATCATAACATCGCCAACGGCCAGGGGAAGTGGTCAACGCATGTAAATTCATCGCCTTGTCCGAAAACTGACCACCTTTCCGCTTTTCTCTGCCTGTAAGTGACAAAACGTATGAACCTCATAGTGAACTTCATCTGTTTGGATGAGAAAATCAGACGAAAGCTAAATATTTGTTGTCACGGTGTAATGGAACCGGTAAAAGCGGCTAATATTTAAAGGGATGGGTGACATCTTAGCGTTGTCGGAGGAGTGATTTCATGATGATACGTGAACAGATAGAAGAAAAATTAAGGGCAGCGTTCAACCCTGTGTTTCTCGAAGTTGTCGACGAAAGCTATCGTCATAACGTGCCGGCAGGTTCTGAAAGCCACTTCAAAGTGGTTCTGGTCAGCGATCGCTTCACGGGAGAACGTTTCCTGAACCGACACCGCTTGATCTACAGCACCTTGACGGAAGAACTCTCCACAACCGTACATGCGCTGGCGCTGCATACCTACACCATTAAGGAATGGGAAGGGCTGCAGGATACGGTATTCGCATCACCGCCTTGTCGGGGTGCAGGCACCATCGCCTGATAAATCGGATTTGCAACCGCCGGAGTTTTTCCAGTATGTTGCTTACAGATTTCGTCAAAACGGCCTTCGGGCCGTTTTGTTTTGTCTGAGTTTTGAGCGGATGGCGCGTTTTTAAGGCTAAAAATAGCCTTAAAGTGTGAAAAAAGCCGCAGCAACATGCTCCAACCGTTCTCGACTCACCTAAGTGATGCCGCTATAATGCCGCGTCTTATTGAATGTCTTCGGGATGATTCTGGCGACAGGGAATGTGAATCTGCACATAAGAGAGCATCCCGGTATAACAGACAGATTCAGAGTTGACCGAGCACTGTGATTTTTTTGAGGTAACAAGATGCAAGTTTCAGTTGAAACCACTCAAGGCCTTGGCCGCCGTGTAACGATTACTATCGCTGCTGACAGCATCGAAACTGCTGTGAAAAGCGAGCTGGTCAACGTAGCAAAAAAAGTACGTATTGACGGCTTCCGCAAGGGCAAAGTACCAATGAATGTTGTTGCTCAGCGTTATGGCGCTTCCGTGCGTCAGGATGTGCTGGGTGAACTGATGAGCCGCAACTTTATCGACGCGATCATCAAAGAAAAAATCAATCCAGCCGGCGCGCCAAACTACGTTCCAGGTGAATACAAGCAGGGCGAAGACTTCACCTATTCCGTAGAGTTCGAAGTGTACCCGGAAGTTGAGCTGAAAGGTCTGGAATCAATCGAAGTTGAAAAACCGATCGTTTCCGTGACTGACGAAGACGTTGACGGCATGCTGGATACCCTGCGTAAGCAGCAGGCGAACTGGAAAGAGAAAGAAGGCGCTGTTGACGCGGAAGACCGCGTAACCATCGACTTCACCGGTTCAGTAGACGGCGAAGAGTTCGAAGGCGGTAAAGCGTCTGATTTCGTACTGGCGATGGGTCAGGGTCGT
Organism: Enterobacter sp. CCUG 70166; assembly: GCF_020224095.1. NCBI lineage: Bacteria > Pseudomonadati > Pseudomonadota > Gammaproteobacteria > Enterobacterales > Enterobacteriaceae > Enterobacter > Enterobacter sp. CCUG 70166. The sequence continues at coordinate 167,587 of NZ_NRIQ01000001.1, read as the reverse complement.
ATGATCCCAGGCTTCGAAGACGGTATCAAAGGCCACAAAGCAGGCGAAGAGTTCACCATCGACGTGACCTTCCCTGAAGAATACCACGCTGAAAACCTGAAAGGTAAAGCAGCGAAGTTCGTCATCAACCTGAAGAAAGTTGAAGAGCGCGAACTGCCAGAACTGACTGAAGAATTCATCAAGCGTTTCGGCGTGGAAGATGGTTCTGTTGCGGGTCTGCGTGCTGAAGTGCGTAAAAACATGGAGCGCGAGCTGAACGGCGCTGTACGTAACCGCGTGAAGTCTCAGGCGATTGAAGGTCTGGTGAAAGCGAACGACATCGACGTTCCTGCTGCCCTGATCGACAGCGAAATCGACGTTCTGCGCCGTCAGGCTGCACAGCGCTTCGGTGGCAACCAGCAGCAAGCGATGGAACTGCCACGCGAGCTGTTCGAAGAGCAAGCGAAACGTCGCGTTGTTGTTGGCCTGCTGCTGGGCGAAGTGATTCGTACCCACGAGCTGAAAGCTGACGAAGAGCGTGTGAAAGGCCTGATCGAAGAGATGGCTTCTGCATACGAAGATCCATCAGAAGTGATCGAGTTCTACGGTAAGAACAAAGAGCTGATGGACAACATGCGCAACGTTGCACTGGAAGAGCAGGCTGTTGAAGCGGTACTGGCGAAAGCGAAAGTAACCGAAAAAGAGACCTCTTTCACCGAACTGATGAACCAGCAGGCGTAATTTCGTCCCAACGGTTTAAAGTTTGAACAAAAAACCCGTTGCCCTCCGGCGACGGGTTTTTTTTATCACAGCTTTAGTCCTGGAAGGGTGCTAAAACGCCCTTTCAGTGTTAGCGTTACAACAAAACGTTGTTATGCTTGAAATAGGGCATGGCGACCCCCATTAGTATGTAATCACGATGATTGAGACTGGCTGATAATCCGTCCATAAGGTTACAATCAGTACAGCAGGTGTTTTCAATTTTGAACCAGGAGACGGAAATGTCATACAGTGGCGAACGAGATAACTTTGCACCCCATATGGCGCTGGTGCCAATGGTTATTGAACAGACCTCACGCGGTGAGCGATCTTTCGATATCTATTCCCGTCTGCTCAAGGAACGCGTTATCTTTCTGACCGGCCAGGTGGAAGACCATATGGCTAACCTGATCGTGGCGCAGATGCTGTTCCTGGAAGCGGAAAACCCGGAAAAAGACATTTACCTGTACATCAACTCGCCGGGCGGTGTGATTACGGCGGGCATGTCTATTTATGACACCATGCAATTCATCAAGCCGGATGTCAGCACCATCTGTATGGGACAGGCGGCGTCCATGGGGGCTTTCCTGTTAACCGCAGGGGCGAAAGGTAAGCGTTTCTGCCTGCCTAACTCCCGCGTGATGATTCACCAGCCGCTGGGTGGTTACCAGGGCCAGGCGACGGATATTGAAATCCACGCCCGAGAAATTCTGAAAGTAAAAGCGCGCATGAATGAACTTATGGCGCAGCATACGGGTCAACCACTCGAGCAGATCGAGCGCGATACCGAGCGCGATCGCTTCCTGTCTGCACCAGAGGCAGTTGAGTACGGCTTAGTCGACTCCATTTTGACCCATCGTAATTGATGCCCGCGACGCGAGTGTGCCGCTATACTAATTTAGGGCGGCACGTTGCCTGTAAGCAGCTTGCGTCTGAGTATGGCATTTGCGTCGTCATGTGCGGCACATAGAACTTAAAAAGAGGTTTGGACTCATGACAGATAAACGCAAAGATGGTTCGGGCAAACTGCTGTACTGCTCTTTTTGCGGCAAAAGCCAGCATGAAGTGCGTAAACTGATTGCCGGGCCGTCCGTGTATATCTGCGACGAATGCGTCGATTTATGTAACGACATCATTCGCGAAGAGATTAAAGAAGTCGCGCCGCACCGTGAGCGCAGCGCGTTACCAACGCCACACGAGATTCGCCACCACCTGGACGACTATGTCATTGGTCAGGAGCAGGCGAAAAAAGTGCTGGCGGTGGCGGTATACAACCACTACAAGCGTCTGCGTAACGGCGATACCAGCAATGGCGTGGAACTGGGCAAAAGTAACATTCTGCTGATCGGGCCTACGGGTTCCGGTAAAACGTTGCTGGCGGAAACGCTGGCGCGCCTGCTGGATGTTCCGTTCACCATGGCGGATGCCACCACCCTGACCGAAGCCGGTTATGTGGGCGAAGACGTTGAAAATATTATCCAGAAGCTGCTCCAGAAGTGCGATTACGACGTACAGAAAGCCCAGCGCGGGATCGTCTATATCGATGAGATTGACAAAATCTCCCGTAAATCAGACAACCCATCCATCACCCGTGACGTCTCGGGCGAAGGCGTGCAGCAGGCGCTCCTGAAGCTGATTGAAGGTACGGTTGCGGCTGTTCCACCGCAGGGTGGGCGTAAACATCCGCAGCAGGAATTCTTGCAGGTTGATACCTCCAAGATCCTGTTTATCTGTGGTGGTGCGTTTGCAGGCCTGGATAAAGTGATCTCACACCGTGTGGAAACCGGCTCCGGCATTGGTTTTGGCGCAACGGTGAAAGCTACGTCTGAAAAACCAAACGAAGGCCAGCTGCTGGCGCAGGTTGAACCGGAAGATCTGATCAAATTTGGTTTGATTCCGGAATTTATCGGCCGTCTGCCGGTTGTGGCGACCCTGAACGAACTGAGCGAAGACGCGCTGATTCAGATCCTGAAAGAGCCGAAAAACGCGCTGACCAAGCAGTATCAGGCGCTGTTTAATCTGGAAGGCGTTGAGCTGGAATTCCGTGACGAAGCACTGGACGCGATTGCCAAGAAAGCGATGGCGCGTAAAACCGGTGCCCGTGGCCTGCGTTCTATCGTGGAAGCAGCATTGCTCGACACGATGTACGATCTTCCTTCTATGGAAGATGTCGAAAAAGTCGTGATCGACGAGTCCGTCATTGGTGGCCAGACCAAGCCGTTACTGATTTACGGTAAACCGGAAGCGCAGCAGGCATCTGGCGAATAATTCACCATTTCATACAATCAGTTAATCAAAAAGGGGGGATTTTATCTCCCCTTTACTTTTTCCGTATTCATGGCGTTGAATGTATGGGAAACATCCCCATATACTGGATTACATGTTAATGGTTGTGTGAAGCACAGTTACATGACCAGTTTACCTGGCGGACACTAAACTAAGAGAGAGCTCTATGAATCCTGAGCGTTCTGAACGCATTGAAATCCCCGTATTGCCGTTGCGCGATGTGGTGGTTTATCCGCACATGGTCATACCCTTATTTGTAGGGCGGGAAAAATCTATCCGTTGCCTCGAAGCCGCCATGGATCATGATAAAAAAATCATGTTGGTTGCGCAGAAGGAAGCATCAACGGATGAGCCGGGTGTAAACGATCTTTTCACCGTCGGGACCGTGGCCTCTATTTTGCAGATGCTGAAGCTGCCAGATGGCACCGTGAAGGTGCTGGTGGAAGGCTTACAGCGCGCGCGTATTACCACTCTGTCAGACGATGGCGAGCACTTCTCTGCGAAGGCAGAGTACCTTGATTCACCGGAACTTGATGAGCGCGAGCAGGAAGTGCTGGTACGCACCGCGATCAGCCAGTTTGAAGGCTACATCAAGCTGAACAAGAAAATCCCACCTGAAGTGCTGACGTCGCTGAACAGCATCGACGATCCTGCACGTCTGGCGGATACCATCGCTGCGCACATGCCGCTGAAGCTGGCTGACAAACAGTCCGTGCTGGAAATGTCCGACGTTAACGAACGTCTGGAATACCTGATGGCGATGATGGAGTCTGAGATCGATCTGCTCCAGGTTGAGAAGCGCATTCGCAACCGCGTCAAAAAGCAGATGGAAAAATCGCAGCGTGAGTACTATCTGAATGAGCAAATGAAAGCCATTCAGAAAGAGCTCGGCGAGATGGACGATGCGCCGGATGAAAACGAAGCGCTGAAGCGTAAGATCGACGCGGCGAAGATGCCGAAAGAGGCGAAAGAGAAAGCCGAAGCTGAGTTGCAGAAGCTGAAAATGATGTCTCCGATGTCGGCGGAAGCGACCGTTGTACGCGGCTACATTGAGTGGATGGTTCAGGTTCCATGGAATTCCCGCAGCAAGGTCAAAAAAGACCTGCGTCAGGCACAGGAAATCCTCGATACCGACCACTATGGCCTGGAACGTGTGAAAGACCGCATTCTTGAGTACCTCGCGGTACAGAGCCGTGTGAACAAAATCAAAGGTCCAATCTTGTGCCTGGTAGGGCCTCCAGGGGTGGGTAAAACCTCTCTGGGCCAGTCCATCGCCAAAGCGACCGGACGTAAGTACATCCGTATGGCGCTGGGCGGCGTGCGTGATGAAGCGGAAATCCGCGGTCACCGCCGTACCTATATCGGTTCTATGCCGGGCAAGCTGATCCAGAAGATGGCGAAAGTGGGCGTCAAAAACCCGCTGTTCCTCCTCGACGAGATCGACAAAATGTCTTCGGACATGCGTGGCGATCCGGCGTCGGCGCTGCTGGAAGTGCTTGATCCAGAGCAGAACGTGGCGTTCAGCGATCACTATCTGGAAGTCGACTACGACCTGAGCGATGTGATGTTCGTGGCGACGTCGAATTCCATGAACATTCCGGCACCGCTGCTGGACCGTATGGAAGTGATCCGTCTGTCCGGTTATACCGAAGACGAGAAGCTGAACATTGCTAAGCAGCACCTGCTGCCGAAGCAGATTGAGCGTAACGCGCTGAAAGCTAACGAGCTGACCGTTGAGGACAGCGCTATTGTCGGCATTATTCGTTACTACACCCGTGAAGCGGGCGTGCGTAGCCTTGAGCGTGAGATCTCTAAACTGTGCCGTAAGGCGGTTAAGCAGCTGCTGCTGGATAAGAGCCTGAAGCACATCGTGATTAACGGCGACAATCTGCATGCTTACCTCGGCGTTCAGCGCTTCGACTATGGCCGTGCGGACAACGAAAACCGCGTTGGTCAGGTGACTGGACTGGCGTGGACGGAAGTGGGTGGCGATCTGCTGACCATTGAAACCGCCTGTGTACCGGGTAAAGGCAAGCTGACCTACACTGGCTCGCTCGGTGAAGTGATGCAGGAGTCCATCCAGGCAGCGTTGACCGTGGTGCGTGCGCGCGCGGAAAAACTGGGTATCAACCCGGATTTCTACGAAAAACGCGACATTCACGTTCACGTTCCGGAAGGGGCGACGCCGAAAGATGGCCCAAGCGCGGGTATTGCTATGTGTACGGCGCTGGTTTCCTGCCTGACGGGTAACCCGGTCCGTGCTGATGTGGCCATGACTGGTGAAATTACGCTGCGTGGTCAGGTACTGCCCATCGGCGGGTTAAAAGAAAAACTGCTGGCGGCACACCGTGGTGGGATCAAAACCGTATTGATTCCTTACGAGAATAAACGCGATCTGGAAGAGATTCCGGACAACGTTATTGCCGATTTGCAGATCCATCCGGTGAAACGCATTGAGGAAGTTCTGACTCTCGCACTGCAAAATGAACCGTCCGGAATGCAGGTTGTAACCGCAAAATAGTGACCTCGCGCAAAGAGCGCTAATAAAAACAAGGCTGGTAAGTCATTTCGTACTTGCCAGCCTTTTTTTGTATAGCTAATTTAGATTGCTGATTGGGTTAGCCATCAACAACGGGTGTTGTAAGGTCATAGCAGGACTGATATAACTGCTGCGCGGTCGCGCTGTGAAGGATTCAGGTGCGATATAAATTATAAAGAGAGGAAGAGAACAGTGAATAAATCTCAACTGATTGACAAAATTGCTGCGGGTGCTGATATTTCTAAAGCTGCAGCTGGACGTGCTTTAGATGCTTTAATTGCTTCTGTTACTGAATCTCTGCAAGCTGGGGACGACGTTGCACTGGTAGGCTTCGGTACTTTTGCGGTTAAAGAGCGTGCTGCCCGTACTGGCCGCAACCCGCAGACCGGTAAAGAGATCACCATTGCTGCCGCTAAAGTGCCGGGTTTCCGTGCAGGTAAGGCGCTGAAAGACGCAGTAAATTGATTGCTTTCCCGCTCCAGGGAAGCTGAAAAGTACAAGGGCGCATCGTTTGATGTGCCTTTTTTGTTTGTCCATACCTGATTTGTGCGAGTTTATGCGAGTTGTGGGCTGACAATTGCCCTGTTTTCTTGTCACAATACGCCTTTACGCGCGACGGTCAGGATTTTCCGTCAGCGTCAGGTAACCAGTCACCTACAGCGGAGTGTTGTTACACCATGATGGACAGCTTACGCACGGCTGCTAACAGTCTCGTGCTCAAGATTATTTTCGGTATCATTATCGTGTCGTTCATATTGACCGGTGTGAGTAGTTACCTCATCGGCGGTGGCGCGAACTACGCCGCAAAAGTGAATGGCCAGGAAATTAGCCGTGGGCAGTTCGAGAACGCTTTTGCTGGTGAACGTAACCGCATGCAGCAACAGCTGGGCGACCAATACTCTGAACTTGCAGCCAACGAAGGCTATATGAAAAACCTGCGTCAGCAGACGCTGAACCGCCTTATCGACGAAGCGCTGCTGGACCAGTACGCGAAAAGCCTCGGTCTGGGCATCAGCGATGAGCAGGTTAAAAAAGCCATCTTCTCGACGCAGGCTTTCCAGTCTAATGGGAAGTTCGACAACGCGCGTTACAACAGCATTGTTAACCAGATGGGGATGACGGCTGACCAGTACGCACAGGCGCTGCGTAACCAGTTGACCACGCAACAGCTGATCAACGCGGTGGTGGGCACCGATTTCATGCTGAAAGGCGAAACTGAAGCGCTGGCGGCACTGGTAGCGCAGCAACGCGTGGTGCGTGAAGCGACGATTGATGTCAATGCACTGGCGGCGAAACAGCAGGTTAGCGACGCTGAAGTTAATGCTTACTACGAGCAAAACAAGAACAACTTCATCTCTCCGGAACAGTTCCGCGTAAGCTATATCAAGCTGGATGCTGCCGCGATGCAGAAAAACGCGACTGACGCCGAGATCCAGTCTTATTACGACCAGCATCAGGATCAGTTCACTCAGCCGCAGCGTAACCGTTACAGCGTGATCCAGACCAAAACGGAAGCAGAAGCAAAAGCCGTGCTGGACGAGCTGAACAAAGGCGCTGATTTCGCGACCGTGGCGAAAGCAAAATCCACCGACATTATTTCTGCCAAAAACGGCGGTGATATGGGCTGGCTGGAAGATTCTACTACCCCGGACGAGCTGAAAAATGCGGGTCTTAAAGAGAAAGGCCAACTGTCTGGTGTAATCAAATCCTCCGTTGGCTTCCTGGTGGCGCGTCTGGACGATGTCGTGGCGGCGAAAACCAAGCCGCTGGCTGACGTTCGTGATGATATCGCTGCGAAAGTGAAGCAGGAGAAAGCGCTGGACGCCTTCTATGCTCTGCAACAGAAAGTGAGCGATGCCGCAAGCAACGACAACGAATCACTGGCGGGCGCTGAGCAGGCTGCTGGCGTGAAAGCGGTTGAGACGGGCTGGTTCAGCCATGAAAATCTGCCGGAAGAACTGAACTTCAAACCGGTTTCAGATGCCATTTTCAATGGTGGTCTGGTAGGTGAGAACGGTACGCCGGGCAGCAACTCAGACATCATTACCGTTGACGGTGACCGTGCGTTCGTACTGCGCGTCAGCGAGCACAAAGCCGAGGCAGTGAAGCCCCTGGCGGAAGTGAAAGATCAGGTGGTGGCGTTGGTCAAACACAACAAAGCGACACAGCAGGCAAAACTGGATGCAGAGAAAATTCTGGCCGATCTGAAAGCCGGTAAGAACGATGCACTGAAAGCGGCTGGCCTGAGCTTTGGCGAAGCCAAAACGCTGAGCCGTACCGGTCAGGATCCTGTCAGCCAGGCGGCGTTTGGTTTGAGCCTGCCGGCGAAAGACAAACCTGTCTTTGGCACCACGACCGATATGCAGGGTAACGTGGTGATTCTGGCGCTGGATGAAGTCAAAGCCGGCACGCTGCCAGACGCGCAGAAGAAGGCCATGGTTCAGGGAATTACTCAGAATAATGCCCAGATTGCTTTCGAAGCGATGATGAGCAACCTGCGTAAAGAAGCCAAAATCAAGCTGGGTGATGTGGTGACCCAGGAGCAATAATTACGTACCTGCTCGCAGATTTTCGTAACGCTCTGCAAAAACTAAAGGCCGCTTTCGCGGCCTTTTCCATTTCTGCAATCTGCTGTTTGTCCCTGTTTTCTCGTACGGCTATCGTGGCGTGGCTGTCAACAAACAAGGAGAAAACAGCATGAAATGTGGAATCAAAGCACTGTTAATTACACTGGCTATTGCCACTTCCGGGATGAGTGCGGGCGCGCTGGCGGCGTCGCCCTCGGCTAAAGCGCAGGCTGCACAGACCAAAACAGACTCAGCTGCGCAGGCTCATACGCAATCAAAAGCGACTGATGCCGGTAAAAGTGCAGAGGATGACGGTACGCGAGTCAGCATCAATTCGGCATCGGCAGAAGAGCTCGCGCGCGTGATGAACGGTGTGGGACTTAAAAAAGCCCAGGCCATTGTTAGCTACCGCGAGGAGTACGGTCCTTTCAAAACCCTTGACGATCTCAAGCAGGTGCCGGGTATGGGCTGCGCGCTGGTTGAGCGCAATCTCGCACACCTGACGCTGTAATCGCGTAATCACTTGCACTGCGGCAAAAATTTGCCAGGATAAAGAGGTCATACCAGTTATGACCTCTGAACCTATAACAACGAAAGGCTATTGCGCTATGCAGACACAAATCAAAGTCCGTGGTTATCACCTCGATGTTTACCAGCACGTCAATAACGCCCGCTACCTTGAATTTCTTGAAGAGGCGCGCTGGGATGGCCTGGAGAACAGCGAAAGCTTCCAGTGGCTGACCGCACACAACATCGCGTTTGTGGTCGTCAACATCAACATTAACTACCGCCGCCCGGCTGTGCTGGGGGATGTGCTCACCGTGACCAGTGAGGTCCAACAACTGAATGGCAAAAGTGGTGTATTGAGCCAGGTCGTCACGCTTGAGCCAGAAGGGCAGGTGGTGGCCGATGCGCTGATCACCTTTGTCTGTATCGATCTCAAAACCCAGAAAGCGTTGCCGCTGGAAGGGGAGTTGCGCGAAAAGCTGGAGCTGATGATCGCATAAGTAATATTCAGGAATGCCCGCGCTGTCGACTCCTGTTGTACGACAGCGCGGACAGTTAGCCCTTATTTCAGACCGGTCTTTTTCTGCATCGCGGCCATCACACCCGCTTTATCCGCAAGAAAATGATTCAGACCGTTCGCGCGCAGGTTACAGGCGGCACACTGCCCGCAGCCGTCCCCTTTAATGCCGTTGTAGCAGGTCAGGGTCTCGTTGCGAACGACATCCAGCTTGCTCCAGTAGTCGGCCAGCGCCCAGGTTTCGGCTTTATCCAGCCACATCAGCGGCGTTTCGAAGCGGGTCTCTTTTGCCATTCCCAGATCCACGGCGTGATTGAGCGCTTTCACGAATTCATCCCGGCAGTCCGGGTAGCCAGAGAAGTCGGTCTCACACACGCCCGTGATCACCGCTTCGGCTTTCACCTGGTAGGCATAGATTGCCGTCAGGGTCAGGAAGAGAATATTACGCCCAGGTACGAAGGTATTCGGAATGCCGCTGGCATCCGGTTCGTAATCAGGAACCGGAATGCTGTCGCGGGTGAGGCTGCTGACGGCCAGTTCATTTAACAGCGTCACGTCCAGCACTTTATGAGCGCGGGCGCCCAGTTTGAGGGCCAGTTCACGAGCGACATCGATTTCAGCGCGATGACGCTGACCATAATCAAAAGTGACGCAATGCACTTCATCATACTGGTGAAGTGCCTGAATCAGGCAGGTTGTGGAATCTTGTCCTCCGCTGAACACGACGACGGCACGTTTCATAGATCATCTCGACAGTTACGGTAAAAGCGTCATGTTAACGCCTGGCTAAAGCGGCGACCAGCTTCTTCACGCGTTTGGTGGAGGAAGCCAGGCTTCGGTGAAGTCAAACCAGCCGCGAGTGTTAAGGCGTATGCCGTTGACCCCCGGAGGCGCGCTGATTTGATACTGGTAGTTAAAGAGCGGTGTCAGGACGGCTGTCTCCATTAATCGGCTGAAGATAGCCTGAAGTCCTGCGTGTCGGTCACGTTCGTCGGCCTGCGTCTGCACCGCATCCAGCGTGGCCTGCAAATGGGCGTATGCCGGTGCGCTCAGCAGATGCGGCCAGAGCGCATCGCAGCGGAGCCATTGCTCAAGGGTGTACGCTGGCGCTTCGCCAATCAGTCTGTCTCCCATCATGATGTCTGCATCGGCAAGCTGCTGGCAACCGTCCCACGTCTTGGCGTCGTGAAAGATGACGGTCAGTTCACACCCCTGCCGCGCAAGGTATGCTTTTAACTGACTGGCCATGGTGTGAAGCTCAACCGGCAGGTGGTAGACAAGCGTCAATGCCTCTGGCAGCACAACGTCGGTTAAATCAGTCCACTGGGGGATCGCCCAGCCGGGAAGCAGTTCTTCGGTAGGAGTGATGAGCCCTTCGTTCAGGGGAAGCGTGTGAAGCAGCGTTGAGAGATGAATGATATTAATCAGCCGCTTTGCCTGAAGTTCGCTCAGACGCGGACTTTGTTTCAGCGTGAGGTAGCAGAAGCCCAGACTGGTGCTGTTACTCACCAGCCGCAGGCTGGCCAGCTCGTCGGCCTCGCCAATGGCGATTTGCACCGGGTGGCGACAGCTGGTGCCCAGACTGTAGTCAAAAAGCTGGGGCGTGATCCAGTACTCGATAGCCTTAAGTAACGGATGACCAAGGTGATACTGCTCGTGGCTTTCCAGACGCACCAGTTCAGGCTCAAAAACGCTCAGCCGAAAGGGACCACTGCCCACCACGGGGTAATCAGGATGCGCCAGACGGCTACAGTAGGTTGCCAGCCTGTGCGCCAGCCAATAGTCAGGTTGATGGAGAATAAACGTCAGGCTTTGCGGATGCGTGGTTTCGATACGTAAGACGCTGCGGAAAAGCGTGTCCATGCCGGGCTGCGATAGCAGCGCCGTCAGGCTTTGCCTGAGCTGTGCCGTCTCTATTTTATCGCCGTTATGCCAGTGCAGGGTGGAGCGTATGTAGAAATGCCAACGCAGGCCGTCAGCAGAGACTTCCCAGTGATGCGCCAGATCGCCCGTGGGTTCACTGCTGTTACCATTAAAACGCGTCAAACCAGAGAATACCTGTCCCGCCAGATGCTGCTCCGCCCGGCCAGGGAGAAACCCCGGCTGAAGCGGCTCCAGCGAGCGATAGTAGGGAATACGCAGCGTCGGCGTATCATTCTGCCATTGCCCGCCCATAAACGGATGCAGCAGCGATCGCAAATCTTCAGGCGCGAGCTGGGCCAGCTCCAGCGCGTTGTGCTGCTGTCCACTTTTAAGGGCCTCTTCCATCATCGTATTACGCAACGAATCCGGGGTGACGTGAAAGCGTAATTCCCCACGCTTTCCTCGTCCGGAGCGGGCGTGCCAGCTTAGCCAGCCCGCCTCCTGCGCCTGGCGCAGCAGGGTGCGTACATGTCGCTCGCTGCAAAAGCAGCGGCTGGCAAGTTCACTGATGGTCACCTGCTGCGTTGCGCCGGCGGAGGGGTGCCACAGACGCTGATACTGGTTAAGACGGTTAAGCTGGCGCATGAAAAACCCGGAACAATAATTATCATCTATTCACTATTACTTCCGTATATCTCACGTAATACTGATGCACAAGTTAACCGCATCACATTTCGGGAGTAATTATGGCTCGGCTCGCTGCATTTGATATGGACGGCACGCTGTTAATGCCGGATCACCGTTTAGGGGAGAAAACCCTGAACACACTTAAGCGCCTGCGCGAGCGTGAAGTCACCCTGACGTTTGCCACTGGTCGTCATGTGCTGGAGATGCGCCATCTGCTGGGAACATTTGCCCTCGATGCGTTCCTGATCACCGGCAACGGGACGCGCATTCACTCCGTCGAGGGCGATGTGCTGCACCGTCAGGATCTGGATCCGGAAGTGGCGGACATCGTCCTGCACAGCACCTGGGATACGCAGGCCAGCGTGCATGTTTTTAACGATGAAGGCTGGTTTACCGGGCGTGAGATCCCGGCCTTGCTGCACGCTCACGTTTACAGTGGCTTTAAATATCAGCTCATCGATTTGCGCCGCATTCCGGCACACAAGGTAACCAAGATCTGCTTCTGCGGCGATCACGACGATCTCTGCCGCCTGCGTATTCAGCTTAACGAGGCGCTGGGCGACCGGGCGCACCTGACCTTCTCGGCGGTGGACTGTCTTGAAGTGCTGCCGGTGGGCTGTAACAAAGGATCTGCGCTGGCGGTGCTGAGCGATCGTCTGGGGCTGACGATGCAGGACTGTATGGCCTTTGGTGACGCCATGAACGACCACGAGATGCTGAGCAGCGTAGGTCGTGGGCTGATTATGGGGAACGCGATGCCGCAACTTATCGCCGCGCTCCCGCATTTACCGGTTATCGGACACTGTCGTAACGAAGCGGTGTCCCATTTTTTGACGCATTGGCTGGACAAAAATAACCTCCCATATTCCCCCGAATAGCGAGATCCTTCCAGCAAGCCAGGCTAAAGCCTGGCTTTTTTTTATTTCACCAGATGCGAAATCTGCGCTTTCCACGGTTCAACATCGCCAATATTGGCCTGTACCCATTCTGCGTTGTAATAGGTGTCCAGGTAGCGTTCCCCGCTGTCGCACAGCAGCGTGACGACAGAGCCGCTAAGGCCTTCTTCACGCATTCTCGCGGCCAGTTGTAGCGCCCCCCACATATTGGTGCCGGTAGAGGCTCCGACCTTACGGCCAAGCTGTGTCTCCAGCCAGTGCGCCGTCGCGACGCTGGCGGCGTCCGGCACGCGGAGCATCTCATCCACAACGTCCGGAATGAACGAAGGTTCGACGCGCGGGCGACCAATTCCTTCGATCTTGCTCCCCACAGGGCTGCGCAGGCTGGCATCGCGAGATTGCCAGTAATCAAGGAACACCGAGTTCTGAGGGTCAACCACCATCAGCTGCGTATCATAACCCTGACAGCGGATATAACGTCCGATGGTGGCGGAGGTTCCGCCCGTGCCCGCGCTCATGACAATGTAAGAGGGGACGGGATGTGGCTCGTGGGTCATCTGGCGGAAAATGCTGTCCGCAATGTTATTATTGCCGCGCCAGTCGGTGGCGCGCTCGGCGAAGGTGAACTGGTCCATATAGTGACCATTTAGTTCGCGGGCCAGCATTTCGGAGGCCGCATAGATTTCGCAGGCGCTTTCCACAAAGTGGCAGCGTCCGCCGTAAAATTCGATCTGTTCAACTTTACGTTTCGCCGTGCAGGAGGGCATCACAGCGATAAACGGCAGGCCCAGCAGGCGGGCAAAGTAGGCCTCTGAGACGGCAGTTGATCCGGACGACGATTCAATAATCGTGGTGCCTTCTTTAATCCAGCCGTTACATAAACCGTATAAAAAGAGTGAACGCGCCAGGCGATGCTTCAGGCTGCCGGTAGGATGGGTACTTTCATCCTTCAGGTAAAGCTGAATGCCGGGAAATCCAGGCAAAGGCAGGCGGATCAAATGGGTATCTGCCGAGCGCTGATAGTCGGCATTTATTTCGCTGATGGCATGTTTAACCCAGGTGCTATTCATCGTAGTTATCCGTTTGTCATTTTGTGCCCAGCATAGCGAAAAGCACAGAAAAAATTGTTGCTATCTGGCCTTTAAAATAGAATGTAAGGAGAATAATTTTCTCTGGGAGGTGGATATGCTAGATAAAATTGACCGCAAGCTGCTTTCTTTGCTGCAAAGCGACTGCACCCTCTCTTTGCAGGCGCTGGCAGATGCCGTTAATCTGACCACCACACCGTGCTGGAAGCGCCTCAAGAAGCTGGAAGACGATGGCATTCTGCTGGGACGTGTGGCGCTGCTGGACCCCGAAAAACTGGGGCTTGGACTGACCGCCTTCGTCCTGATAAAAACGCAGCATCACAGCAGCGAATGGTACAGCCGCTTCGTCACCCAGGTTTCCGACATGCCCGAGGTGCTCGGCTTCTGGCGCATGGCGGGGGAATACGACTATCTGATGCGCGTTCAGGTGGCAGACATGAAGCGCTACGATGATTTTTACAAGCGGCTGGTCAATAGCGTACCGGGCTTGTCCGATGTCACCTCCAGTTTCGCCATGGAACAGATTAAATACACCACAGCGTTACCCATTGAATAACTTCATAAAATATCTTCAGGAAAAGACCGCGTGCGATTATTTGCCCAATTAAGCTGGTACTTTCGTCGGGAGTGGCAACGCTACCTCGGCGCGGTGGCCCTGCTTATTATCATTGCCATTTTGCAACTGATCCCGCCCAAAGTGGTGGGATACGTCGTGGATGGTGTTACGGAACAACATTACACCGCCGCACGGGTGATGATGTGGGTCGGTACGCTGGTGTTGACGGCCGTGGTGGTTTACCTGCTGCGTTATGTCTGGCGCGTGCTGCTGTTCGGCGCGTCCTATCAGCTTGCCGTTGAGCTGCGCGAGGACTTTTACCGCCAGCTGAGCCGCCAGCACCCTGAGTTTTATCTGCGTCACCGTACCGGGGATCTCATCGCCCGCGCCACAAACGATGTGGACCGTGTGGTGTTTGCCGCCGGTGAAGGAGTGTTAACGCTGGTGGATTCCCTGGTGATGGGCTGTGCGGTACTGATTGTGATGTCTACGCAAATTAGCTGGGAGCTCACGCTGCTGGCGCTGCTGCCGATGCCGCTGATGGCGCTGGCGATTAACCGCTACGGCGAGCAGCTCCATGAACGCTTTAAGCTGGCGCAGGCGGCGTTCTCGTCGTTAAACGATCGCACCCAGGAGAGCATGACCAGCATCCGCATGATCAAAGCGTTTGGTCTGGAAGACAGGCAGTCCGCGCTGTTTGCGGCCGACGCCGCCGATACCGGTGCGAAAAACATGCGCGTGGCGCGTATAGACGCCCGCTTTGATCCGACAATTTATATTGCGATTGGCATGGCGAACCTGCTGGCGGTGGGCGGCGGCAGCTGGATGGTGGTGCGAGGCACCATGACCCTCGGGCAGTTAACCAGCTTTGCGATGTACCTCGGGCTGATGATTTGGCCGATGCTGGCGCTGGCCTGGATGTTTAACATCGTTGAACGTGGGAGCGCCGCCTACAGCCGTATCCGCGCCATGCTGGCGGAAGTGCCGGTAGTGAACGATGGCAGCGAGCCGGTACCGGAAGGTCCGGGTGTTCTGAAGGCTGATATCCGCGTCTTTATCTACCCGCAAACGGAACATCCGGTGCTTGAAAACGTCAGTTTCACGCTGCGTCCTGGTCAGATGCTGGGCATCTGCGGCCCGACGGGCTCCGGTAAAAGCACCATTCTGTCACTGATTCAGCGCCATTTTGACGTGAGCGAAGGCGATATCCGTTTCCATGACGTCTCCCTGCCACGTCTGCTGCTGGATGACTGGCGCAGCCGCCTGGCGGTCGTCAGCCAGACGCCGTTTTTGTTTTCAGACACCATAGCCAACAATATCGCGCTCGGGTGCCCGACGGCGACACAGGACCAGATCGAGCATGTGGCGCGCTTAGCCAGCGTCCATGAGGATATTCTGCGCCTGCCGCAGGGCTACGACACAGAAGTGGGTGAGCGGGGCGTTATGCTCTCCGGTGGACAAAAACAGCGTATCTCTATTGCCCGCGCGCTGCTGCTGGACGCTGAGATCCTGATTCTGGATGATGCGCTGTCCGCGGTTGACGGACGTACCGAGCATCAAATTCTGCATAACCTTCGCCAGTGGGGGGAGGGGCGCACGGTCATCATCAGCGCGCACCGTCTGTCGGCCCTTACCGAAGCCAGTGAAATTCTGGTGCTTCAGCACGGGCATATTGCCCAACGTGGTCAGCATGAACAGCTCGCCGGGCAGGCCGGCTGGTATCGGGATATGTACCGCTATCAACAGCTTGAAGCTGCGCTGGATGAGGAGGTCACCGATGCGTAAGTTTGGACAGATGTGGCCGACGTTAAAACGGCTGCTCGCCTATGGCTCACCGTGGCGCAAACCGCTTTCCATTGCCGTGCTGTTACTGTGGATCGCCGCTATTGCGGAGGTGACCGGTCCGCTGCTTATCAGCTATTTTATCGATAACATGGTGGCGAAAAGCTATCTGCCGCTGGGGCTGGTGGCGGGGCTGGGTGTGGCGTATGTCGGGCTACAGCTGACGGCGGCGGGGCTGCACTATGCGCAGTCGCTGCTGTTTAACCGGGCCGCCGTGGGCGTGGTCCAGCAGCTACGCACGGATGTGATGGATGCCGCGCTGCGCCAGCCGCTGAGCGAGTTTGATACCCAGCCGGTCGGGCAGGTTATTTCGCGCGTCACCAATGACACCGAGGTGATCCGCGACCTTTATGTGACCGTTGTCGCAACGGTTCTGCGCAGTGCCGCATTGATTGGCGCGATGCTGGTGGCGATGTTCAGTCTGGACTGGCGGATGGCGCTGGTGGCGATCGCTATTTTCCCGGCGGTGCTGATTGTGATGGTAATTTACCAGCGCTACAGCACGCCGATTGTTCGTCGCGTGCGCGCTTACCTTGCAGATATCAATGATGGCTTCAACGAAGTGATCAACGGCATGAGCGTTATCCAGCAGTTTCGCCAGCAGGCGCGTTTTGGCGAGCGGATGGGAGAAGCCAGCCGCTCGCACTATATGGCGCGGATGCAGACGTTACGTCTGGATGGCTTCCTGTTACGCCCGCTGCTGAGCCTCTTCTCTGCGCTGGTGCTGTGCGGGATGTTGATGCTGTTTGGCCTGACGACGCGTGGAACCATTGAGGTGGGAGTGCTGTACGCGTTTATCAGTTACCTTGGCCGTCTTAACGAACCGCTGATTGAACTCACTACGCAGCAATCGATGCTGCAACAGGCGGTAGTCGCGGGTGAGCGTGTGTTTGAGCTGATGGACAGGCCGCGTCAGACCTATGGCGATGATGAACGTCCGCTGGAAAGTGGATCCATAGCGTTTGATCATGTCTCGTTTGCCTACCGCGACGATCAGCTTGTCTTGCAGGATATCAACCTCGAGGTACCGTCGCGCGGTTTTGTCGCACTGGTTGGGCATACCGGCAGCGGCAAAAGCACGCTCGCCAGTTTGCTGATGGGCTACTATCCGTTGACGCAGGGGGAGATCCGTCTGGATGGACGGCCTCTTTCCGCGCTTAGCCACAACGCGTTGCGTAAAGGCGTCGCGATGGTGCAGCAGGATCCGGTAGTGCTGGCGGATACCTTTTATGCCAACGTGACGCTGGGACGATCTTTCACGCCTGAGCAGGTATGGGAGGTGCTGGAAACGGTGCAGCTGGCAGATCTGGCGCGCGGGTTAAGCGAGGGGATCAATACCCGGCTGGGCGAGCAAGGCAATAACCTCTCTGTCGGGCAAAAGCAGCTCCTGGCGCTGGCGCGCGTGCTGATTGAGACGCCGCAGGTGTTGATTCTGGATGAAGCGACCGCAAGCATCGACTCCGGTACCGAACAGGCGATCCAGCTGGCGCTGGCTGCCGTGCGGGATCGCACTACGCTGGTGGTGATCGCTCACCGGCTCTCAACGATCGTCGATGCCGATACCATTCTGGTGCTGCACCGTGGCCAGGCCGTTGAACGGGGTACGCACAAAGCGCTGCTCGAGGCGAAAGGACGCTACTGGCAGATGTATCAGTTGCAGCTGGCAGGCGACGAGCTGGCCGCCAGCGTGCGCGAGGAGGAGTCGCTCAGCGCCTGATGCACCATAACAAGGCAATGCGCTAACAGTCTTAACCGTTGGTGCAAAACTGAAACGCACCCTGCACTGCCATGGTGCGTTTTTTTCTCCCCTTCGCGGCGCATGCGCGCCGCGGCGCTTTCCTCCTCACATTTCACTTCTGGCACACCCTTTGCAATATCCCTCTCGTGTTAGCTGCGGCCATTACCGAATTCTGACTGGAGGGGATATATGAAGCTGGTTACGGTGGTAATCAAACCATTCAAACTCGAAGACGTGCGTGAAGCGCTGTCTTCCATGGGTATTCAGGGACTGACTGTCACCGAAGTGAAAGGCTTTGGGCGTCAGAAAGGTCATGCCGAGCTTTATCGCGGGGCGGAATACAGCGTTAACTTCCTGCCAAAAGTGAAGATTGATGTGGCGATTGCCGACGATCAGCTTGATGAGGTGATTGATGTCGTCAGCAAAGCGGCCTACACCGGAAAAATTGGCGACGGCAAAATTTTCGTTGCCGAACTACAGCGCGTCATTCGCATCCGTACCGGCGAATCTGACGAAGCGGCGTTGTAAGTAACTCCTGGCACACAGTGATAGGGATCGAGAAAATGATGAAAGCAACAATGAAAACAGGTCTGGGTTCGCTGGCACTGCTGCCGGGCCTGGCAATGGCTGCACCTGCTGTGGCAGACAAAGCCGATAACGCCTTTATGATGATTTGCACCGCGCTGGTGCTGTTCATGACGATTCCGGGGATCGCGCTGTTTTACGGCGGCCTGATCCGCGGCAAGAACGTACTTTCCATGCTGACGCAGGTTGCCGTCACGTTCGCGCTGGTGTGCGTGCTGTGGGTGGTTTACGGTTACTCGCTGGCCTTCGGGGAGGGCAACGCCTTCTTCGGCAACGTTAACTGGGCGATGCTGAAAAATATCGAACTGACCGCGGTAATGGGCAGCTTCTATCAGTATATTCATGTCGCGTTCCAGGGCTCATTCGCGTGCATCACCGTGGGGCTGATTGTGGGCGCGCTGGCTGAGCGTATCCGCTTCTCTGCGGTACTGATTTTCGTGGTGGTCTGGCTGACGCTCTCCTATGTCCCGATTGCGCATATGGTCTGGGGCGGTGGTCTGTTGGCTTCCCATGGCGCTCTGGACTTTGCGGGCGGCACCGTTGTTCACATCAACGCCGCCGTAGCCGGCCTGGTAGGCGCATACCTGATTGGCAAGCGCGTGGGCTTCGGGAAAGAAGCGTTTAAGCCGCACAACCTGCCGATGGTCTTTACCGGCACCGCCATCCTCTACTTTGGCTGGTTCGGCTTCAACGCAGGTTCAGCCAGCGCCGCTAACGAAATCGCCGCGCTGGCCTTCGTGAATACCGTGGTGGCAACTGCCGGGGCCATCCTCTCATGGGTATTTGGCGAGTGGGCCGTTCGCGGCAAGCCATCCCTGCTGGGTGCCTGTTCTGGGGCGATTGCCGGTCTGGTAGGTATTACGCCAGCATGCGGTTACGTGGGCGTGGGCGGCGCATTGCTGATCGGTATCGTCGCGGGTCTGGCGGGGCTGTGGGGCGTTACCGCACTGAAACGTATTCTGCGCGTTGACGATCCGTGTGATGTATTCGGCGTACACGGTGTGTGCGGCATTATCGGCTGTATCATGACCGGTATCTTTGCTGCACAATCTTTGGGCGGCGTGGGTTATGCTGAAGGCGTGACCATGATGCATCAGGTGCTGGTCCAGCTTGAAAGTATCGCGATTACGGTTGTCTGGTCGGGCGTTGTGGCCTTTATCGGCTACAAGCTGGCCGATATGACCGTGGGGCTGCGCGTACCGGAAGAGCAGGAGCGCGAAGGTCTGGACGTCAACAGCCACGGCGAGAATGCGTACAACGCATAATTTGAGTGCCTTGCCGGGTGGTGGCTTCGCCTTACCCGGCCTGAAAAAGTGAAATTTGCAGGCCCGGTAAGCGTAGCGACCGGGCTTTTTACCTCACCCTCGATTACGCATCACACCTTCCTGCACGGTAGAAGCCACCAGCACACCATCCTGGGTGTAAAACTCCCCGCGAACAAAACCGCGTGCGCTGGACGCAGAGGTACTTTCTACGCTGTAAAGCAGCCACTCGTTCATATCGAAAGGACGATGGAACCACATGGAATGGTCAATCGTGGCGACCTGCATCCCTTTTTCCAGGAATCCCACGCCGTGCGGCTGTAGCGCAACCGGTAGGAAGTTGAAATCCGACGCATAACCCAGCAGATACTGATGCACGCGCAAGTCTGCCGGTACGCTGCCGTTGGCGCGGATCCACACCTGGCGGGTGGGCTCAGCAGTATGCCCCTTCATTGGGTTATGAAATTCGACCGGGCGGATCTCCAGCGGTTTATCGCACAGAAACTTCTCTTTTACCTGCGGCGGCAGCAGATGTGCGAGTGCGCGGGCAATTTCGGTTTCCGATTTCAGATCGTCCGGCGATGGGGCAGACGGCATCTGTTTTTGATGCTCATAGCCCGGCTCTGGCGCCTGGAAGGAGGCGGTCATGTAGAAGATGGGTTTCCCATGCTGGATGGCCGCCACACGGCGAGCGCTGAAGCTTTGGCCGTCACGCAGAACTTCCACGTCGTACACAATCGGTTTAGCGCTGTCACCGGGGCGTAAAAAGTAGCTGTGGAATGAGTGCACCAGACGGTCTGCCGGAACGGTCTCCTTAGCGGCATATAGCGCTTGCCCCACGACCTGGCCCCCAAAAACCTGGCGTAAGCCTAAATCTTCGCTCTGTCCGCGAAAAAGCCCTTCTTCTATTTTTTCCAGGTTCAGCAATGTCAGCAGATTGTTCAGTGCCTGACTCATAGTGGTCCTCAATAAACGCCGTGGCGAAAGATACGCTGAGTATAACGCAGAAACGATAGTGGTCCGATGGGTAGAATTATCTTAATACCTGGGCAAAATTAGGCATAAATCCGTGATTTGTGCCACACTTGTTTACGTTATGTGAATAAAACGACATCGGATGGGATCGATCCCGCCGGTGCATTGATGATAAGGAGACTTCAATGAAACTCGTGCCTATGTTAAGCGGTGTTGCAATGGCGGTGGCGTTGTCCGCCTGTGCGGATAAGAGTGCCGATGTAGCGGTACCAACGGCGACCCCAAACGGGATTAACACCCTTTCACAGCAAGCTATTCGACAGCCTAACGTGTCCGGTACCATCTGGATCAAACAGAAAGTCGCTCTGCCGCCTGACGCGGTTTTAACGGTCACGTTATCCGATGCGTCTCTGGCGGATGCACCGTCTAAAGTCCTTGCACAGCGTGCAGTTCGTACAGAGGGTAAACAGGCGCCGTTCAGCTTCGTGCTGCCGTACAACCCGTCTGACGTTCAGCCTAACGCGCGTATCCTCCTGAGCGCGGCGGTAACGATCAACGATAAGTTGGTCTTTATCACCGATACCGTGCAGGAAGCGGTCAACAAAGGGGGCACCAAAATCGACCTGACCCTGGTCCCGGTGCAGCAGACTGAAGTGCCTGTGGCAACGCAGACCAATCAGCCGACCTTGCCTACACCGCCAACACAGTTGTAACTTTCTTTCGCCCTCTTCATTTTGACGGGAGAGGGCGTCAGTATTCCCAGCGATACTTCTGCATATCTATCTGTCCCGTCCCGGACACCTGTACCCCTTCTGAGAGCAATGCCTGACGCTGGCGCTGCAAGTCTGGCCCGGTGAGGGAAATGGCGCCATGGCGATTAACGACCCGGTGCCATGGTAACGTACTTCCCTCCGGAAGCCTTCTTAGCACGCCGCCAACCTGACGCGCTGCGCGCGGAGAGCCCGCCAGTCGGGCGACTTCCCCATAGGTCGTGACACAGCCTTCCGGAATCGAGGCCACGATTTGCCACACTCGCTGTGGGAAAGTGTCATGTTCGTCCATTGTTTCTCCAGCGGGAAATCAGCGAAGGGTAATGTTATACGAAGATAAAGAAGATTGTCGGGTCAGTTTGCGCAATAATCCAGCATCCAGTTGCCAGCGGCTTGCAATTGAGGTGCTCCACAGGGATAATGCGCCAGCGCGTTGGTTATCAACGCTCTCAATGGGGGCTCTGTTGGTTCTCCCGCAACGCTACTCTGTTCACCAGGTCAGGTCCGGAAGGAAGCAGCCAGGGCAGACGACGTGGGTGCCGGGATGTAGCTGGCAGGGCCCCCACCCATTTGTGTTCTTCTCTGAAGTTTCCCCCTATATAAACCTTCTCAATTATGTGCCTATTTTGTTCGTGCAATATATCCTTCATTGAACTGAAATAATAATGTCATAAACCTGTAATAATAGACTGTCATTTTATTATCGGGCGTCTTTTTGTTGTCATAAGCAAAAAAATATATATCTGGATAACAAACTTATCTTCGTGTATTAAATTAAACACGTGTTCCGAAAGGATGTGACAATCATGGTAACTGCGGTTTTAAACGTTAAAATTGATGAAGCGCTAAAAGAAAGACTCCGCCACTATGCGGAAGACAATAATGAGAATTTAAGCGTGACCACAGAGAAACTGCTGCTGCTGGCATTTGAAGCAGTAGAAGAGGCGGGAGTATCGGAAGAGGATGTTGATAATCAGCATACGGAAGAAGAGAGTGTAAATCCATTTACTCCTAAAGAAATCAAAGCACTACGTAAACTTCTGAAGAAGAGAAAATGAAACAACAACTATCGACTGCCAGCGATTACAACGAGGCCTGCAATCTGTTACGTTCGGGCTATGTGAAACATGTTCGTCTTGGCTGGAATGTAGGAAGTGATGAGTTCTTTCGAATTGCGTCTGACTGGTGTGATACCGGAGCGAAAATAAAGAAAGAAGGTGAAAATTTCATTATTTCGCTGAAAGGCTTCCCGATTCCTCCTCAACATTAAGTTGTTCTTCATGAAAACAGCTGACTGCATGCGTTACAGTCAGCTGTTTTTATTGTTTCTGGCGAATAATTTACACCAGGCTCCGTTTTACTGGCGGTGCACTTTTATTTAAGGCAAGCCACAGCGGTTTGATACGCAGTAATGCCTCTTCAAGTTCTGGCGAATTGAGTGAGAAGGGCATACGCAGGTAGCGGTCAAACGCGCCTGAAAGCCCAAAGCGCGTGCCGGTGCCCATAATGATGCCTGTCGTTTCCGCACGTGCCGCCAGTTGAGTCGCCAGCATGCCGGGTAGTTCAATCCAGTATGAAAGTCCTCCCTCCGCTTCCTGAAACCGCCATTCGGGGAAATGCTTCCGTAACATCTGGCCGCAGCGGTCACGCCGTTCTGCCAGCATTTCCCGCCGGGCAGGCAGGAAGGTTTCACTGTTTTCGATAAGCCACAGCGTGGCCAGCTGTTCCAGCACCGGAGAGCCCAGATCCAGCGTATCGCGCGTCTGTGCGAGCGTGGCGATAGTGCGGGACGAGGCGCGGATCCAGCCGAGACGAAGCCCACCCCAGAAGCTTTTGCCTGCGGAACCCAGCGTAATCACCGCGGCCTCCGGGTTAAAGGCGGCCAGCGGCGGCGGCGGGGGAGCATCGAACCAGAGATCGACCATGGTTTCATCCACCACCAGCGTGGTGCGGGTTTGCGCGGCGATGTCGGTTATGGTCTGACGCGTCGCGGCATCCATGCAGCGCCCGGTCGGATTATGAAAATCCGGCATTAGATAGGCCAGACGCGGGGCTGTCTGGGCAAGCGTTGCGGCAAAACCATCGGTATCCCAGCCCGTTTCTGGCAGCGAGACGCCCACGGGCCGACATTGCGCCCCCTGAATCGCGGCTATCGCCAGCGGGTAGGTGGGATGATCCACCACCACGCGATCCCCGGGCCCGGTCATCATTCTTAAGATCAGGGCGAAGCCGCTGACGGCACCGTTCACCACCATCACTTCGTCTGCCCGGGTGGGCAGACCGCGTGCGGTGTAGCGGGCGGCGATAGCTTCACGCAGCGCTGGAAGCCCAAGCTGATCTTACCCGGTCAGCGCCAGATTCGGCGTAATGGTCGTCAGCGCGTGGGTGTAGGCCTGATGGATCTCTGGCCCTGCGTTGAGCGCGGCGGTTGAGAGATCCAGCGCCGCGCTGGCAGTGGAAAGCGTGGGCACGGCCCGGCTGTCTGGCAGGATCGCCCGGGAACCGCTGCCGTGACGGCTCTCCAGAAAACCCTCTTCACGCAGATGCGCCAGCGCGCTGCTGATGGTGGTGCGGCTGACGTCCAGTGCGGCGGCCAGTTCCCGCTCTCCGGGCAGGCGCGTGTTTAGCGCCAGCCTGCCATCCAGAATTAACAGGCGTAACGCGTCAGCCAGCTGGCGCCACCGCGGGGTGCGGGAAGAGGTTTGTTGCCAGTGCCCTAACAGGCGAACCAGAGACTGGCTTCCAAAACGACGTGATGACATGTGCAGTCCACTATTTGAAAACTGGACATTAATCATAGTGCCATTTTCAGCGAAGATGGAAGCTGGTTCTTCGGAGAAGAGAAAATGGTGCGTCGTCTGGTGCAACTTTATGTCGGTTTAGCCCTTTACGGACTTTCAACCGCGATGTTTATTCGTTCGGATCTGGGTGTTGATCCCTGGAATGTTTTTCACCTTGGCGTCGCCATCCAGGCCGGAATGAGCATCGGCACGGTGATGATTTTAACCGGGGCTGCGGTGCTGCTGCTATGGATCCCGCTGCGTCAGCTTCCGGGGCTGGGTACGGTCAGTAACGTGATTTGTATTGGCCTGGCGGCAGATGCGTCAATGGCATTGATCCCGGAACTCACCTCGCTGCCCGTGCGCATCACCCTGCTGGTTTCCGGCATTGTGGTTAACGCCCTTGCCACCGGAATGTATATCGGCGCGGGTTTTGGCGCAGGCCCACGCGACGGCCTGATGACCGGCATACACGCCCGGCTGGGCTGGTCGATCCGCAGCGTGCGTACCGCAATCGAGGTGACCGTGTTGATCGTCGGCTATCTCCTCGGGGGAGCGTTTGGCGTCGGAACCGTGCTGTATGCGTTAACCATCGGCCCGCTGATCCAGCTTTGTTTGCCGTGGTTTCGCCAGAGACCGCGCATGCAGAAAGCCGCGCAGCCGGAGCGGATTGCTTAATTTTGCGAAGCGCTCACAGGCTATAATGGCGTAACTGTGTCAGAATAGTGACTACCTTTTACGACGCCAGAATCTATGAAAGCGATCACTCTTTATGACGTTGCCCGCGTAGCGGGCGTTTCTTATCAGACCGTTTCCCGGGTGATTAACGACGCGGAACACGTTTCTGCCCGTACGCGGGAAAAGGTCCGACAGGCCATGGCGGCGCTACACTATGTACCTAACCGTGGCGCGCAGCAGCTGGCCGGGAAACGCACCCGCACGCTGGGGCTGATGACCAGCGATCTGGCGCTGCATGCGCCGTCGCAAATCGCCTCAGCTGTAAAATCCCGGGCAGTGGAGCAGAGGGCTGGCGTGCTCATCTCTATGGTGGAGCAGCCCGCGCAGTGTCAGGCTGCTTTGCAGGAGTTACTGGCGCAGCGCGTGGAGGCGCTGCTGGTGAACGTTCCGCTGGAAGATGCTCAGGCAGAAATGCTTCAGGAAATGGCCTCGCCGACCCCGGTTCTTTTTCTTGATGTTTCCCCCACAGCTCGGGTTAACAGCCTCGTTTTCAATGCTGAACAGGGCGCTGGCCTGGGGGCGGAGCATCTGCTTTCGCTGGGGCACCGGCGAATTGCGCTGCTCGCCGGGCCGGAAAGTTCTGTCTCTGCCCGGGCTCGCCTGGCGGGATGGAAAACTACGCTGGCTCAGGCTGGCGTGGAGGCGTTTGCGGTGGCGCAGGGCGACTGGAGCGCGGCTTCAGGCTACGAGAAAGGGCATCAGCTCCTGGCGGGCGCGCAGCTGCCGGAGGCGATCCTTGTGGCGAACGATCAGATGGCGCTTGGCGTTTTAAGCGCCTGTGCGGAAAAAGGCGTTGCGGTACCGGGGCAGATCTCGGTTGTCGGGTTTGATGATACGGCTGACAGCGCGTGGTTTTCCCCTCCGCTGACCACCGTTCGGCAGGCGTTCCGCGAGGCCGGTGAACGCAGCGTGGAGTGGCTCCTGGCAACAGCCCGTCACGCCGAACCCTGGCATCAACAACTTCCCGTTACGTTGATCGTTCGTCATTCCACCGCGCCGCGCGCCGTACAACAGGCCGATCGTGAAGATCTGGCGCAACAGCTAAGAATGCTGGCGCTGCTGGCGCAGAAACTGGCGCGCAGCTAGCACTTTTGTGATCGTGCTCGCCTGGTGACGATCAAAGTCTTTACCGCCACCGTTTACCAGGGCATGTTGACTAAAATTGTGAGCGCTTCGCAAAGAGGTTGATATGTCTTCTACATTGCCGCTGACCCTCAGCGCAATTCTGGCTCGTCGTGACTGGGAAAACCCGGGCGTGACGCAGTGGAATCGTCTGGCCGCACACGCGCCTTTTCATAGCTGGCGCGATGAAACCCTCGCCCGGGAGGATAAGCCTTCGCTGAGCGAGCGTCTGCTTAACGGCATCTGGCGATTCAGCTTTTTCCCGGCACCAGAGCAGGTGCCCGAGGCATGGGTAACGGGCGATCTGTCTGATGCCGTTGAGATGCCCGTGCCGTCGAACTGGCAGATGGAGGGATTTGATACCCCCATCTACACCAACGTCACCTATCCGATAAATGTGAACCCGCCCTATGTTCCGGCTGAAAACCCAACCGGTTGTTACTCGCTCACATTTGAGATGGATGATGCCTGGCTGCTCAGCGGGCAAACCCGCATTATCTTTGATGGGGTGAATTCAGCTTTTCATCTGTGGTGTAACGGCCAGTGGATGGGCTATTCCCAGGACAGCCGTCTGCCTGCGGAGTTCGACCTCAGCGCGGTGCTGCGACCGGGGCAGAACCGCCTGGCGGTGATGGTGTTACGCTGGTGCGACGGAAGCTACCTGGAAGATCAGGACATGTGGCGGATGAGCGGCATTTTCCGTGACGTCTCGCTGCTGCACAAGCCGGAAACGCAGATTGCCGATTATCAGATCGTGACCGATCTGAATGCCGAATGCGATCGGGCGCTGCTCCGGGTTGACGTTGCGCTGGAAGGCTTACGCTATGCCGAATGCGAGGTGGCGTTTACCCTGTGGCGTAACGGCGAAGCCTGCGCGCAAATCACGCAACAGCCCGGATCGGCCATCGTGGACGAACGCGGCAGTTGGGCGGAGCGGCTCACGGTGGCGATACCCGTGAACAATCCCGCGCTGTGGAGCGCTGAAACACCGGAACGCTATCGTTTGACCATGTCGCTTCGGGATGTGCAGGGCAACATGCTGGAGACTGAAGCCTGCGATGTCGGTTTCAGACGCGTCGAAATCAGCAACGGCCTGCTGAAGCTTAACGGCAAACCGCTGCTGATCCGCGGCGTGAACCGTCATGAACATCATCCTGAGAAGGGGCAGGTGATGGATGAGGCGACCATGCGCCGCGACATCGAACTGATGAAGCAGCATAACTTCAATGCCGTGCGCTGCTCGCATTATCCGAATCACCCTCTGTGGTACACGCTTTGCGATCGCTACGGCCTGTACGTGGTCGATGAGGCGAATATTGAAACCCATGGCATGGTGCCGATGAGCCGCCTGGCGGACGATCCGCGCTGGCTGCCTGCCATGAGCGAACGCGTAACGCGTATGGTGCAGCGGGACCGGAATCATCCGTCCATCATCATCTGGTCCCTGGGGAATGAGTCCGGGCATGGGGCGAATCACGATGCGCTGTACCGCTGGCTGAAAACCACCGATCCCACGCGGCCGGTGCAGTACGAAGGCGGAGGGGCCAGTACGGCGGCAACCGATATTATTTGCCCGATGTATGCCCGCGTCGATCAGGATCAGCCGTTCCCGGCGGTGCCAAAGTGGTCGATTAAAAAGTGGATTGGTATGCCGGACGAAACCCGTCCGCTGATCCTGTGCGAGTATGCCCACGCGATGGGTAACAGCTTTGGCGGCTTTGCCAGCTACTGGCAGGCATTCCGCAGCCATCCCCGGTTGCAGGGCGGCTTTGTCTGGGACTGGGTCGATCAGGCGCTGACGAAAAAAGCGGAAGACGGCACGGCATTCTGGGCCTACGGCGGCGATTTTGGCGATAAGCCCAACGATCGTCAGTTCTGCCTCAACGGGCTGGTGTTTCCCGATCGCACCCCGCATCCCGCCCTTTACGAGGCACAGCGTGCCCAGCAGTTCTTTACCTTTACGCTGGTGAGCACCGCTCCGCTGGTCGTCGATATCCAGAGCGATTATCTGTTCCGTCATACTGACAACGAGAGTCTGCGATGGTCGGTGGCGCGTGACGGTGTGGTGTTGGCTTCCGGCGAAATAACCCTTTCTGTTGCGCCCCAGGGGACACAGCGCGTGGAGATCCCGCAGACTGAATTCGGCGCTGAACCGGGCGAGGTCTGGCTCAACGTGGAGATCGTTCAGCCGCAGGCCACGCCGTGGTCGCCGTCCGGCCACCGTTGTGCCTGGGATCAGTGGCCGCTCCCGGCTCCGCTGTACCTTACGCCACCGAAAGCAGACGGAACCCCACCACAGTTAACGGTGCAGGAAGAGGTGCTGGACATCACTCATCAGCAGCAGCGCTGGAAGTTTAGCCGTCTCACCGGCAACCTGACCCAGTGGTGGAACGCGGGCGCTGAAACGCTCCGTTCCCCGCTAACGGATAACTTTACCCGGGCGCCGCTGGATAATGACATTGGCGTCAGCGAGGCGACCCGCATCGATCCGAACGCGTGGGTGGAACGCTGGAAAGCGGCAGGGATGTATGAGATATCCTCGCGCCTTATCCAGTGTGAAGCGGAACAGCATGCCCGTGAGGTGGTGGTGACCACGCAGCACGTCTGGGAGCATCAGGGTAAAGCGCTGTTTATCAGCTACAAGGTCTGGCGGATTGATGACCACGGGTTACTGCACGGTGATGTGCAGGTGACGGTGGCGTCTGACATTCCTGAACCCGCTCGCGTGGGCCTGAGCGTTATGCTGGCGGATATCCCGCAAACGGTGCGCTGGCTGGGGCTGGGCCCGCTGGAGAATTATCCGGACAGAAAACTGGCGGCGCAGCAGGGGCGCTGGGCGTTACCGCTGGACGCCATGCAGACGCCGTATATCTTCCCGACGGAGAACGGTTTACGCTGCGACACCCGTGAGCTGACGTTTGGCTCACATCACTTCCAGGGACAGTTCCATTTCTCCCTGAGCCGTTACAGCCAGCAGCAACTGCATACGACAACGCATCACCATTTGCTACGGGAAGAGGATGGCTGCTGGTTGAATCTTGATGCGTTCCACATGGGCGTGGGGGGGGACGACTCATGGAGCCCGAGCGTAGCACCCGCCTTCATTCTGCAAAACCGTCGGCTGCGCTACACGTTTAGCTGGCAGCAGAACGGCTGAGCCGAAACGTGCGGCCACTGTCGTGGCCGCACGTAACACCGCGTAATGGGTTTATTTCCTGAGGTTGTGCTCGGCCCAGCGAATGAAATCTTCTTTAGGCAGCGCCTTGCTGAAATACCAGCCCTGTCCGTACTGCACGCCGTGGCGATGCAACCATTCGAGCTGCCCTTCAGTTTCAATGCCTTCTGCGACCATCGCCAGCTTAAGCGATTTGGCCATTTCGATGATGTGGGGAGTCACGTTCTTATACTCCAGCGCGTCCACAAAGGATTTATCAATCTTCAGGGTATCGACATCAAGATCCTGCAAATAGCTCAGGCTGGAGTAACCCGTACCAAAATCATCAATGTAGATGGCATGCCCGGAGCGCCGAAACGCAGCGATGGCAGGGGCGCTGACGGCAGGATCGGCAAAGCCGCGCTCGGTCAATTCAAGGGCGATCTGGCGCGGGTGGACGCCCCATTTGTTGAGCAATTGACTCAGCAGGCGAGGCAGCTCGGGGGACGTTAAATCGGCTGGCGCAAGGTTGACAGAAATGTGCAGTTCCGGGTGATGATGCAGCCAGGCACCTAAATCCTCAAACACCTTATTCACCACCAGCTGTGTCAGCGTTGAAATAAGCCCCGTCTGCTCCGCCAGGGGAACAAAGAGATTAGGCGACAGGTCACTGCCATCTGGCTGCGGCCAGCGCATCAGCGCTTCTGCACCCACCAGTTTTCCACTGCATAGCGCCACAATGGGCTGATAGTGAACCTCGATCTCCCGGTTGTTGATCGCGTCGATCAGCCGGTTACGCGGGGAAAGCAAACGGCGGAGGATGCGAAGCACAATAAGGGCTGCAACCAGGCTTATCAGTATGCCAGCCGGTAGCCAGATGATCAGCTGCTGATGCCAGGATGCCGCGAGCGGTTTTAACGATGCCCAGGCAATAACCGTAAGCCCCAGTTCTGGCACCGGTTTCAACACGTACATCGAGCCGTTGTATTGCACGCGCTTAACGTCCTGCTGCTCCTTAACGACAGAAAGAATATACGGGTCGAGAATATTGCTTCTGGCAAATATCCGATGGGTTTCGCTGCCCACCAGGGCGGCATCCATCGAAATGTCACCGAACGGGACAACATCCACAAGCGACGCCGGATCGACCATTACCAGATAATGTCCTTTCCCCAGAACGGCCATATAACGGTGAATGCCGAGGTCGTTTTGCGAGGTGAGCCACGCGCTATACCCGTCTGCGGTGATCCGCATCGGGGGCGGTAAGATCGCCGTATTACTGGATTGTTCCAGAGAGGAGCAGAGCGGCTTCAGGTTATCGATATACATCACTTCCTGAATATAGCGCCATGAGAACGCGACACGACGCATTTCGCGTAAGTGCGGAGGAGTGCAGGGCGGGGCGTTGAACAACTGTAGGTGCGTGAGCGCCTGTTTTGCCTGCGCAACGACTCTGTCGGTACGGATCAGGGCGCGCGAGGCATATCTGTCCAGTGCATCCACAAATTTCGCCTCTGCCTGACGATGCGCCAGCCAGATACTGAGGCACACAGGGACCAGCACAGAGAAGATCAGTACGCCTGTCACCAGGCTGACCAGATGTCGGGTTCGCATGCTGCTGTATCCTTTCCATATGCCCGACCAGGGCATGGAGTTTGCGCGCCAGATGAAAAATTTTTTATCGCTAAATGATATAGTTATAGCATGTAACAGTCTCTCGCAGTATTTGAAAACCTTTCAAAAACAGGCTGTGCGTCACAGGGGTTGTTTTTGCAGCAAAGCTCAGATAGTATTTTGTTATGTTATAACAATACATGAAGACCAGAGATGAAACCGAATATCCATCCAACCTATCGCACCGTTGTGTTTCACGACACCACGGCTAATGAATATTTTAAAGTTGGCTCAACGATTAAGACAGACCGTGAAATTGAGCTTGAGGGGAAAACGTATCCCTACGTTACTCTTGATGTCTCCTCTAAATCACATCCGTTTTATACCGGGAAGCAGAAGACCTTCTCGACGGATGGCAGCGCGGCACGCTTCCGCAAGCGTTTTGGTGGCTTTCTTGATGCGAAGCGAGGCTAATCATGCAGGTGCTTAACTCATTGCGCAATGCAAAACAGCGTCACCCGGATTGCCAGATAGTCAAACGCAAGGGACGCTTATACGTGATTTGCAAATCTAACCCGCGCTTTAAGGCGGTGCAGGGGCGTAAAAAAAGACGCTAGAGGCGCGTTTCTCGCCAGCTTTCCAGGGATCTTTTCTGTTTGCCATCGACGGTAAAATTGTCGGTGGCAAGCCAGCTTTCAAACGCGCTCGCCAGCGCTGACCACTCTTTGTCGAGAATTGAAAACCAGTCGGTGTCCCGGTTTCGGCCTTTAATGACCAGCGCCTGGCGAAAACGCCCTTCAAACTGAAAGCCAAGACGCAGGGCCGCTTTGCGGGAGGGTTCGTTCAGGCTGTTGCACTTCCATTCATAACGTCGGTAGCCCAGGGTATCGAACACGTACCGCATCAGCAGATACTGCGCTTCTGTCGACATGGGCGTGCGGCTTAACAGTGACGAGAAGTGAACATGTCCCACTTCTACAACGCCGTTTTTAGGATCGATCCGCATAAGGGACAGCGTCCCGACAGGAGATTGAGTCTGGTTATCGATAACGCTAAAGTGGATGGGATCGGATAATTTGCTCACGCTCGCCACCCATTCGGCAAACTCCTCTGCGGTGGCATCGGGTTCACGCAGCAGCCACGTCCAGCTTCGGGTATCTCCGGCCAGGGAATACGCAGAGAACAACGCGTGGGCATGCTCCACGCGCAGCGGCTCAAGCCGACAATAGCGACCCTGAAGTACCA
Organism: Enterobacter sp. CCUG 70166; assembly: GCF_020224095.1. NCBI lineage: Bacteria > Pseudomonadati > Pseudomonadota > Gammaproteobacteria > Enterobacterales > Enterobacteriaceae > Enterobacter > Enterobacter sp. CCUG 70166. The sequence goes on along the minus strand of NZ_NRIQ01000001.1, from coordinate 135,518 downwards.
TCCGGGACGGGTGCGGGCGAGGCTGCCAGTCGGTAAGGCTTTCCCCTACAGGTTGTCCAAACTCATTGAATATACTCATCTTTATTTCCACGATGTTGAAAAGATCTCCAGATTAGTGAATTACTGGTTCCTTAAAAAGAACCACCAAGCTATGTTTTGCTGGTACCACGAGGAGGTAAAGATGAATATACCGGGTGATGAGCTATACACCCTGCTCCATGCTGCGCTGAAAAAACGTGGGGAAGAAACGCTCCAACGCGCGCTCTACCTTGCTTTGCGGGAGGCCATACTGTGCGGAAGGCTTCGGTCCGGCAGTCATTTGCCCGGCTCGCGAACGCTGGCGCAGCAGATCTCGGTGTCCCGAAACACCGTTAATGCGGCGCTGGACCAGCTCACGCTCGAAGGTTATTTGCTGCGTAGCCGCCAGGGTACGCGGGTGGGGCAATTCGCTCATCGTACGATTGCCCGGACATTACCGGACCCGGACGTCAGGCTGACAAAACGTGTTGCCCTGCTGCCCGCGCCTGTGCCGCGCGACACTCCGGTGATGGCATTTACGCCAGGAACGCCTGCCATCAACTATTTCCCCTTGCCGCTGTGGCGGCGGTTATACGATCGCGTCCTGCGCGAGGAGGGGAGCGCCCTGTTAGGGTATGGCGACCCGGCCGGCGAGCCGACGCTACGGGCCGCCATTGCCCGCCATCTTGCGCTCTCCCGCGGCATTGACTGCGATGCCAGCCAGATTGTGATAACCGAAGGGGCACTGGAGGGCGTCAATCTGTGCACGATGCTGTTAAGCGAGCCGGGGGATGTCGCCTGGGTTGAAAATCCCGGCTATAGCGGCGCTAAAAGCGCTTTCGTCAAAACCGGCCTGGCGATGAGCGGCATACCGGTTGATGACGAGGGGATGTGCTGGGAAGGGTTGTGTGCGCCTTCACCCACGCTGATTTTTACCTCGCCATCGCATCAGTTCCCTTACGGAAGCGTGCTCAGCGCGCGGCGGCGTCTGGCGCTGCTGGAACTGGCCCGGCAGCACAGCGCGTGGATCATTGAGGACGATTACGACAGCGAATTCCGTTATGCCGGTGAGCCCGTACCGGCGATGCTGGGAATGGTCAACAATGCGCCCGTTGTGTATCTGGGGACGTTCAGCAAAACGCTGTTTCCGTCGCTCAGAATGGGGTTCATGGTATTACCGCCAGCGCTGGCTAAGGCGGCGCGTCCGGCCATCGGCTCGCTGCTGCGCGGCGGGCATCGCGCTGAACAGCGCACCCTGGCGCTATTTATTGAGGAAGGCCACTATGCGCGACATCTTGCCGCCATGCGCCGACTTTATCGTAAGCGATACCGCCAGCTGCGGGAGGTGCTAAGCGCAGAGCTTCATACGCCGCACCGTGTTCTTGCCGGAGAAGGAGGGATGCACCTGGCGCTGGCGATTGACGGTATCGACGACCAGCGGCTGGTGGAGCAGGCAAGAGCGTTTCAGCTGGCACCCGCTGCACTGAGCGGGTACTACCTTGAGACGACGCAGGGGCAAACCGGTCTGGTTTTAGGTTACGGCAATACCTCTGCTTCGCAGTTTGCGCCGGGTATTCGACGTCTTCAGGCGCTCATTACACAGCAGCGGGGCGGGAAAGGGTAAAGACATCATAAAAAGAGAGCTGGCCCTTGGTGATGACCATTTTCTGCAACTTCTCTTTTTGCCCGGCTTCGACAGCCGGCGAGTGCAGGATGCTGTCGATCAGCTCCTTCGGCACGTAACGCGTGTTGTACCACTCCCCGTTGTAGCAGACGCGGAAATCGAGTACGTCGATATCTTCATACCGGTAACGCGGGTTGACGTCGAAAAAGAAAAACGCGTTAAACACCACGAACAGCACAACCAGCAGCCAGACGGAATCGACCAGCGTTTCAGACTTCAGCATGACGATAAGCGTTGCCAGCCAGGCGGCGTACATGGCGACGAACAATCCGGGATGTTTGCGAATAAAGCTGATGCTAAAGCGCGGACGATTGTCGCGCTTTTCGCGGGTATTGAGCTCGTCGATGGTGGCGGTAAGCAGGCGCTGTATCTCTGTCATTTTTTGCCTTTATGATTGTTAAAAATACAGGTGATCTGCCTATTTTATGAGAGGGGTTTATGCGATGAAAGTAACAGTTATGCCAGGAAAAAGCATAACAGTTACTCAGGATGCGCTTAGATCATTTTAATGATTTTCGCCGGATTCCCGCCCACTACCGCATTGGCCGGCACGTCTTTGGTCACTACCGCGCCGGAAGCGATAACCGCATTATCGCCAATGGTCACGCCCGGATTAATCACCGCGCGTCCGCCGATCCAGACGTTATGGCCTATGGTGACCGATTTACCGTACTCCAGCCCGCTGTTACGTTCGGTCGCGTCCAGAGGATGCGTGGCCGTATAAATGTGCACCCCCGGTGCGAGCATACAGTTATCGCCAATGCGGATAGGGCAGACGTCCAGCATGACGCAGTCGAAGTTGGCGTAAAAATTGTTGCCCAGATAGATGTTATAGCCGTAGTCGCAGCGGAAGCTCGGCTCAATATAAGCGCCTTCGCTTTGACCCAGCAGGTCAGCTAATAAGGCGCGACGTTCGGCCTTCTCATCGGGTGCGGTATGGTTATAGCGGTGAACAATATGACGAGCGCGTAAACGGTCAGCCCTCAGCGTGTCATCGCCGGGGCGATAATATTCACCGGCAATCATCTTCTGTTTTTCTTCACTCATGGGAACCTCTCTGGAATCGTTTTACGTAGCGTAAAGAGGATTAGCCAGAAAGGGAACGTTCCCTAAAAGTGGCTGTGACGGGAGTCACAACATTCTTGCATATAAATACGTTTTATGCGGGGACCTGGCGTTTGCACTTGAAGCGTAATACGAAAGGTAAATTCAGCTTAACAACGGGCGTAGTGCCTTAAAGTCTCTCTTCAACGACTAACGAACAAATTTCCATACCGAAGAGGGGATCTTGTCATAGAGTTTATTCATGGTCAGTTCAGCAAGACGATGGTCGGCAGCTGAATAAAATACCGCCAGTTCATTATCAGACAGCTCGTATTTATTTTTCTCAATAACTCGTTCGAGCGTGTCAATTGACTGACAGCGTCGCAGGCGCATCAAATAATCGACTTTAGTTAATGGTTTATCAGACATAAAATTCACCTTAGTATTTGTAATAATTTTAACAGGAAAGACTAACCGGATTAGCTCTGCTGACATTCGTGAAGCAGCGAAATAGACGGTTTCCTGATTTACGCCATTTCTGCAAATCCTGTGCGTTAATGCCGTAGCTGCTGAACAACATAAAGGTGTCGTCCAGGTATTCATCAATTTGCTCTATCAACTTATTATCTTCATTGTACTTAATTTTATAATTAAGTGCGAAGGTTGCGATATGCTCGATCAGCTCATTAAGCTGTAAATTGATAGCAGACGTTGGATCGTTCACCCAGCCATGGTTACTTTCTTCAAGATTGGCAAGGCAGTCATGGTACAAGGATTCGCAGAGAAATTTCAACTGCGCGATATCATGCCTTTTTGGCGAGTACTCGTCCATAGCGCATCCCCTTCTGAGTGATTTTTTACTCACCGAACATCATGTCGGGATGGATACAATTTGCTTAGCCACACGGGAGCTGTGTTCCTGATAACTCTAACTATAAGCCACTCTGATCAGGATTTCACCGCGCTATTACGAAAAATTACAATTAAAACGTTTCCTTGCGAGCGCTTACGCAAATGTGACCTCTGACGCGAACACTTTTATCGAGAGAAACCCTTTTTTTAATCCGTTCCTTAAGATTCATTGAGTTAGCGCAATGTTTCATTTGAAGTCCGGATTCAGATGTCTTCGGCATTTACGATGATTTAGGATTTGTCCGAATATTTTAGGCGATGAATTGATATTAAAAGAATGCTGAATTCTACGATTAGCTTATCGGATTATTATGATAAGTCTTATCAGGACGGGTGAAAATAAATAAAACGACAATAAGACTATTTTATGAATTTTTCTGAAAATGAAAAAGGCCGCAAATGCGGCCTTTTTATCATGTGAAACCGGTATCAGTGATGTTCTACCGAATGATTGTGCTCCACATCTTCATTTTTGCGGCTAAAGCGGCGACGTACCACCACGAAGAACACCGGTACGAAGAAGATGGCGAGAACGGTCGCAGTGACCATACCACCCATTACACCGGTACCTACCGCGTTCTGTGCGCCGGAGCCTGCGCCTGAGCTGATAACCAGCGGCATAACGCCGAGGATAAACGCCAGGGACGTCATCAGGATTGGACGCAGACGCATACGAACGGCTTCAAGCGTTGCTTCAATCAGGCCTTTACCTTCTTTCTCCATCAGATCTTTGGCGAATTCGACGATAAGTATCGCGTTCTTCGCCGACAAGCCAATGGTTGTCAGCAGGCCCACCTGGAAGTAAACGTCGTTAGTCAGCCCTCGGAAGGTTGCGGCAAGCAGCGCACCGATAACCCCCAGCGGAACCACGAGCATAACGGAGAACGGAATCGACCAGCTCTCATACAATGCCGCCAGACACAGGAACACCACAATCAGTGAAATGGCGTACAGGGCAGGGGCCTGGTTACCGGACAGACGTTCCTGATAGGACATACCGGTCCAGTCGTAGCCAATACCCGCAGGCAGTTTGCTGGCCAACTCTTCCATCAGGTTCATGGCTTCACCGGTGCTTCGGCCCGGCGCCGCCTGACCGAGGATCTCCATCGATGGCAAGCCGTTATAACGCTCCAGACGCGGCGAACCGTATTCCCAGCGCGAAGTTGAGAAGGCGGAGAACGGCACCATCTGGCCATCGCTGCCGCGAACGTACCAGTTGTTGATATCGTTCGGCAGCATACGGTATTGCGCTTCGGACATGACGTACACTTTCTTCACGCGACCACGGTCGATGAAGTCGTTGACGTAGCTGCCACCCCAGGCTGCACCCAGCGTGGTATTGATGTCACTGATGGACACACCCAGCGCCTGTGCTTTTTCCTGGTCGATATCGATCTTGTACTGCGGCGTATCTTCCAGACCGTTAGGACGCACGCCCACCAGCAGGTCAGGGTGTTTAGCCACCTCGCCAAATAGCTGGTTACGCGCCTGAGTCAGTTTTTCGTGGCCCAGACCGCCCTGGTCAATCAGCTGGAAATCGAAGCCGGTCGCCGTACCCAGTTCAACAATCGCTGGCAGGTTAAAGGCGAAGACCATCGCATCTTTAATCTGTGAGAAGGTACCCATGGCCCGGTTGGTAATGGCTTCAACTTTGTTCTCATCACCCGGACGTTCGGACCAGTCTTTCAGAGAAACGAAGGCAATACCGGTGTTCTGACCACGACCCGCGAAGCCAAAGCCGTTAACCGCAAACACGGATTCGACGTTGTCTTTCTCTTTGGTCAGGAAGTAGTCGGTCATCTCATCCAGCACTTTTTGCGTACGTTCTTGCGTCGCACCCGCCGGAAGCTGAGCCATGCTCAGGAACACGCCCTGGTCTTCATCTGGCAGGAACGAGCTTGGCAGACGAACAAACAGGAAAGCCATGCCCACCACGATGATGATATAGAGCAGCAGATAACGACCGGTGCTGCGCAGGATGTTCCCCACGCTGTCGGTGTAGTGATGCGTACTCTTATCAAACATGCGGTTAAACCAGCCGAAGAACCCTTTGTGCTCGCCGTGGCCACCTTTCTTAATCGGCTTCAGCATGGTCGCACACAGGGCTGGCGTCAGAATCAGGGCTACCAGCACCGACAGCGCCATCGCGGAAACGATGGTAATAGAGAACTGACGGTAAATCGCACCGGTTGAACCACCGAAGAAGGCCATCGGGATAAATACCGCAGACAGAACCATCGCGATACCGACCAGCGCGCCCTGGATCTGGCCCATTGATTTACGGGTTGCTTCCTTCGGCGGCAGGCCTTCTTCCGCCATCACACGCTCAACGTTTTCGACCACTACGATGGCGTCATCCACCAGCAGGCCGATGGCGAGCACCATCCCGAACATCGTCAGGGTGTTTATCGAATAGCCAAATATCGCCAGAACCGCGAAGGTGCCGAGCAGTACAACCGGCACGGCGATGGTTGGGATCAGCGTTGCGCGGAAGTTTTGCAGGAACAGGTACATTACCAGGAAGACGAGGATGATCGCCTCAACCAGGGTTTTTACCACTTCGTGAATCGAAATTTTAACGAACGGCGTGGTGTCATACGGGTAAACAATTTTCAGACCTGACGGGAAGAACGGTTCCATCTTCTTCAGTTCTGCACGGATAGCCGTCGCGGTGTCCAGGGCGTTCGCACCCGTCGCCAGTTTGATACCTAAACCGGAAGCCGGTTTACCGTTGAACTTCGCAATAACGTCGTAGTTCTCGCCACCCAGCTCCACTTTCGCCACGTCACGCAGGCGAACCTGCGAACCGTCCTGATTCACCTTCAGCAGAATTTTACTGAACTCATCCGCCGAGGTCAGACGCGTTTGCGCGATGATAGACGCATTAAGCTGCTGGCCTTTCACCGGCGGCGTGCCGCCTAACTGACCGGCTGCAACCTGGGCGTTTTGCGCTTTAATTGCGCTGATCACGTCAACCGGGGTCAGCTGGAAGTTGTTCAGCTTATTCGGATCCATCCAGATACGCATCGCGTACTGTGAACCGAACAGCTGAACGTCACCCACACCAGACGTACGGCTGATGGCGTCCTTCATGTTGGCGCCCACGTAGTCGGAAATATCTTCCTGCGTCATGGTGCCATCGGTGTTAATCACGCCGACAACCATCAGGAAGCTACTGGACGATTTCTCGACGCTCACACCCTGTTGTTGCACTTCCTGCGGCAGCAGGGGCATCGCCAGCTGCAGTTTGTTCTGCACCTGAACCTGCGCAATGTCCGCATCCGTACCGGATTCAAAGGTCAGGGTAATCTGAACTGTACCGGTTGAGTCACTGTTTGAGGACATGTACATCAGGTTATCGATACCGTTCATGTTCTGTTCGATAACCTGCGTAACGGTGTCCTGGACCGTTTTGGCATCAGCGCCCGGGTAGGTTGCGGAGATCGTCACTGCCGGCGGCGCAATCGTTGGATATTGCGCAACAGGCAGCTTCAGGATCGCAAGTCCCCCGGCCAGCATGATGATAATGGCGATCACCCACGCAAATATGGGGCGATCGATAAAGAAATTAGGCATGTCTTAACGGCTCCTGTTTAAGTTAAGACTTGGTTTGTTCTGACTGGCCAGCGGCCGATGCTTGTTGTTTGTCGTCAGATTTCACTTCCTGAGCTTTGACCTGCGCGCCAGGACGAACTTTTTGCAAACCAGTAATAATCACGCGATCGCCATCTTTCAGACCTTCCGTTACCAGCCACTTGTCGCCAATCGCCTGCGTTGCAGTGATATTGCGTGTTTCGACTTTGTTATCGGCACCCACAACCAGCGCGCTCGCATCGCCGCGTGGCGTACGGGTCACACCTTGCTGCGGAACCAGAATGGCGCTTGGGTTAGTCCCTTCTTCAAGACGGGCGCGTACGAACATACCCGGCAGCAGGGTTTTATCCGGATTCGGGAAAATAGCGCGGATGGTGATAGAGCCGGTGGTCTGATCGACGGTCACATCAGAAAATTCCAGTGTGCCTGTCTGTGAGAACTTGATACCGTCGCTGGTAACCAGTTCAACTTTGGCTTTACCGTTTTCCTGTTTCAGTTGTCCGCTGGCAAGCTCCTGTTTGAGACGCAGGAAATCGTTGCTGGACTGTGTAACGTCAACGTAGATCGGGTCAAGCTGCTGCACGGTGGCCAGCGCGTTGGTTTGACCGTTCTGCACCAGCGCACCTTCGGTGACGGCTGATTTACCAATACGACCGCTGATAGGGGAGGTCACTTTGGTGTAGGCGAGGTTAATACGCGCGGTTTCTACCGCCGCTTTCGCCGCCACAACGGCTGCATTGGCTTGCTGTGCATCGGCCAGGGCAGAATCGTAATCCTGTTGACTGATGTACTGCGTGCCGAGCAGTTTCTTGTAACGATTCAACGTCAGTTGCGAAATTTTGGCTGCCGCTTCTGCTTTCGCCAGATCGCCTTTAGCGCTCTCATAAGACGCCTGATAGGTTGCTGGATCAATCTGATAAAGAGACTCACCTGCTTTCACATCACCGCCTTCGGTGAAGTTACGTTTCAGGATGATACCGCTCACCTGCGGACGTACTTCTGCAATGCGATAGGCGCTGGTGCGGCCCGGTAGTTCTGTTGTCATCTGGAGAGGTTCGGATTTGAGCGTCACGACGCCAACTTCTGGCACCTGCTGAGCTCCTTGTTGAGCCTCTTTGTCGTCACATCCTGTAAGCGCTAAGCTGCCTGAGAGCATCAGAACGACCGCCAGAGGCGTTAACCCTCTGTTTTTGTTCATATGTAAACCTCGAGTGTCCGATTTCAAATTGATCAAGGGTCCTGAGTCTAAAAACCCATTGCTGCGTTTATATTATCGTCATGCTATGGTACATACATTCATAAATGTATGTAAATCTGACTCCTGTAAATTCATCAACGTATGGCACGAAAAACCAAACAACAAGCGCTGGAAACCCGACAACACATTCTGGATGTGGCAATGCGTTTGTTCTCACAGCAGGGTGTTTCGGCAACCTCGCTGGCGCAGATTGCTCAGGCCGCGGGCGTCACGCGGGGAGCGATTTACTGGCATTTTAAAGACAAGTCAGATCTGTTTGGTGAAATCTGGGAGCTTTCAGAGTCCAGCATCAGCGATCTTGAGAGTGAGTATCGGGCAAAATTCCCTCACGATCCACTCTCAGTATTAAGAGAAATATTAGTATATATCCTTGAAGCGACTGTTGTGGAAGAACGCCGACGTCTGATGATGGAAATCATCTTCCATAAATGTGAGTTTGTTGGCGAAATGGCGGTGGTTCAGCAGGCGCAGCGCGACCTGTGTCTGGAAAGCTACGATCGCATCGAGCAAGTTCTTAAGGAATGTATGCAGGCCGACATGCTTCCCGCTACGCTGTTAACGCGCCGGGCGGCGATCCTGATGCGCAGCTATATTTCCGGCCTGATGGAAAACTGGCTTTTCGCCCCGCAGTCGTTCGATCTGAAATCAGAGGCGCGCAGCTACGTCGCGATTTTCCTGGAGATGTGCCAGCTTTGCCCGACCCTCCGCAGCGAGGGAGCGCCGCTTACTGCCTGAATCTTTCCAGGAAATGTCTTAGAGGATTACCTTCCCGCTATTCTGCTTTAGCCGGGCGTGATATTCTTCACGCCCGACTATTTTCGGTCATTTCTCAGATCACATTCACGACTATGCTGCACACCTATCGCTCGACACATTCTGTTCTGGCCGTTTTTTTGATCCTGCTGTTTTTCTTTGCAGCCGCACCGCATTCCTGGGCCCGTGCAGACAACGGCAGTGACGTCCCGACGCGTGCCGAGGTTCAGTCGCAACTCGACACCCTGAATAAACAAAAAGATCTCTCCGCCCAGGAAAAGCTCGTTCAGCAGGACCTGACGGAAACCCTGGATACGCTGGATAAGATCGATCGCATCAAAGCCGAAACGGCCCAGCTGCGGCAGAAGGTCGCTCAGGCGCCGGAGAACATGCGTAAAGCAACGGAGGCCCTGAACGCGCTTAGCGACGTTGATAACGACGATGAAACCCGAAAAACGCTTGCCACGCTTTCGTTGCGCCAGCTTGAGTCGCGCGTGGCGCAGCTGCTGGACGATCTGCAAACGGCGCAGTCCGATCTCTCGACCTATAACAGCCAGCTGGTTTCGCTGCAAACCCAGCCTGAGCGCGTGCAGAACGCCATGTATTCTGCATCGCAACAGCTACAGCAGATACGTAACCGTCTGAATGGCATTACCGTGGGGGAAGGGGCGCTTCGACCGACCCAGCAAACGCTGCTGAACATCCAGCAGACGCTGCTGAACGCGGAGATTGAACAGCAGCGTAAGAGTCTGGAAGGCAACACGGTGTTGCAGGATGCGCTGCAAAAACAGCGTGACTACGTGAACGCGAATATCAACCGGCTCGAGCATCAGCTTCAGCTGTTGCAGGAGGCGGTGAACAGCAAGCGCCTGACGCTGACCGAAAAAACGGCGCAGGAAGCGGTCTCGCCAGACGAAACGGCGCGTATCCAGGCCAATCCGCTGGTGAAGCAGGAGCTGGAAATTAACCATCAGCTGAGCGAGCGCCTGATTCAGGCGACTGAAAGCGGCAGCGCGCTGGTGCAGCAGAATATTAAAGTCAAAAACTGGCTGGATCGCGCTTTGCAGGCTGAGCGCAATGTCAAAGAGCAGATTGCCGTCCTGAAGGGAAGCCTGCTGCTGTCGCGCATTCTTTACCAGCAGCAGCAGACGCTGCCGTCCGCCGACGAGCTGGAAGACATGACCAACCGCATTGCGGATTTGCGTCTTGAACAGTTTGACGTTAACCAGCAGCGCGATGCCCTGTTCCAGAGCGATACGTTTGTTGCCAAAGTGGAAGAAGGCCATTCAAGTGAAGTAAACGGTGAAGTTCACGACGCGCTGTTGCAGGTTGTGGATATGCGCCGCGAACTGCTCGATCAGCTTAATAAGCAGCTGGGCAACCAGCTGATGATGGCGATTAACCTGCAAATCAACCAGCAGCAGCTGGTGAGCGTGTCTAAAAGCCTCCAGGAGATCCTGACCCAGCAGATTTTCTGGGTGAACAGCAACAAACCCATGGACTGGGACTGGTTTAAATCTTTCCCTGAAACGCTGAAATCCCAGATCAAAAGCATGAAAATTACCGTGAACTGGGAGAAAGCCTGGCCTGCGGTAATGATTGCCTTCCTTGCGGGTCTGCCTTTGCTGCTCATCGCCGGAGTAATACGCTGGCGTTTGAAATGGCTGAAGCAGTACCAGGCGAAGCTGGCCTCGGAAGTGGGGCAACTGCGTAACGACAGCCAGCTGCACACCCCGAAAGCGATCCTGATCGATCTGATCAGTGCTCTGCCGGTCTGCCTGCTGATCCTCGCCGTCGGCCTGATCCTGTTGACCATGCAGCTCAATATCAGCGACCTGCTGTGGGCGTTCAGCAAAAAGCTGGCGCTGTTCTGGCTGGTGTTTGGTCTGTGCTGGAAAGTGCTGGAAAAAGATGGCGTCGCGGTCCGACACTTCAACATGCCGGAGAAACTCACCAGCCACTGGCGTCGCCAGATTGTACGTATCAGCCTCGCGCTGTTGCCGCTGCACTTCTGGTCCGTTGTGGCCGAGCTTTCGCCGCTGCATCTGATGGATGACGTGCTGGGACAGCTGGTAATTATGCTGAACCTGCTGCTGATAGCCGTCCTGATGTGGCCGATGTGCCGCGACAGCTGGCGTGATAAAGAGTCCCACAATCTTCGTCTGGTTACCGTAACGGTGCTGGCGATCATTCCGCTGGCGCTGATGGTCCTTACGGCAACGGGTTACTTCTATACCACGCTTCGTCTGTCAGGCCGCTGGATTGAAACCGTGTATCTGGTGATCCTGTGGAACCTGCTGTTCCAGACCGTGCTGCGCGGTTTGAGCGTGGCGGCGCGCCGCATTGCGTATCGTCGCGCTGTTGCCCGTCGACAGCATCAGGTTAAAGAGGGGGCTGAAGGGGCTGAGCCGCAGGAAGAGCCGACCATTGCCCTGGAGCAGGTCAACCAGCAAACGATGCGTATTACCATGCTGGTGATGATTGCGCTGTTTGCGGTGATGTTCTGGGCCATCTGGTCTGATTTAATTACCGTCTTCGCCTACCTCGACAGTATCACCCTCTGGCAATACAACGGTACCGAAGCGGGCGCTGCGGTAATGAAAAGCGTCACCATGGGCAGCCTGCTCTTTGCGCTGGTGTCGTCGGTGGTGGCCTGGGCGTTGATCCGCAACCTGCCTGGTCTGCTGGAAGTGCTGGTGCTCTCAAGGCTGAACCTGCGTCAGGGGGCGTCGTATGCCATTACCACCATCCTGAACTACGTCATTATTATTGTCGGGGCGATGACGGTATTCGGCTCGCTGGGCGTCTCGTGGGATAAACTCCAGTGGCTGGCGGCGGCGCTGTCGGTAGGTCTGGGCTTCGGCTTGCAGGAGATCTTCGGTAACTTTGTTTCTGGCCTGATAATCCTGTTCGAACGTCCGGTGCGTATCGGCGATACCGTCACCATCGGCACCTTCTCCGGGACCGTCAGCAAGATCCGTATTCGTGCGACCACCATCACTGACTTCGATCGTAAAGAGGTGATCATCCCGAACAAAGCCTTCGTGACCGAGCGACTGATCAACTGGTCGCTTTCGGATACTACGACGCGCGTGGTGGTCCGACTCGGGGTGGCCTATGGTTCAGATCTGGATAAAGTGAAAGAGGTCCTGCTGGAAGCCGCGAAATCACATCCTAAAGTGATGCACGATCCTGCGCCTGACGTGTTCTTCACCACCTTCGGGCCAAGCACGCTGGATCACGAGCTGCGCCTGTACGTACGCGAACTACGCGATCGCAGCTACACCGTCGATGAGCTGAACCGCACCATTGACCGTCTGTGCCGTGAAAACAACATTAATATCGCCTTCAATCAGCTTGAGGTTCACCTGCGTAACGAGAAAGGTGACGAACATACGGAAGTGAAGCGCGAGATTAAGGGTGACGAAAACTCCGCCCCTCACCCTGCCCTCTCCCCAGAGGGGAGAGGGTAAAAAGCGAATCAGGGCAGATCTTTCAAACCGCACCTAACGGTCCCCTCTCCCTCCAGGGAGAGGGCTAGGGTGAGGGTGAGGGCAACCGGCCTTCACCTTTCCCTCAAAATCCCGCCGCACAATCTCCAGCGCTTTCAGCACCGTCTCCGCCGGGATCTCGTGATTCTCCAGCAGCATAATTAAATCGACGGCCAGCTTGACCTCGTCGGGGGCATTTTCCAGTGACATTAGTGGCTCCTGTTAACGGGTCAGGCGTTCAATGACGCGTTCAATCTCATCCAGCGCCTGACGGCAGCGGACGATGCGGCCTTCCAGCGCGCTGATTTCACGCATTAATAACTGCTGCTCTTGCAGCGTTTCGCTGGTGGTCAGGCGGGCTTTGCGCTCACACTTCATCTCAAACAGACGCCGCTCAAACTCCTGGTTCTCCAGCCGCTTGCGCTGCCATTTTCCGAGCCCAGGCGAGGCGCTGTCCCACGCCCGTAGCGGCCAGGCGGCGATTTCGCGGTGCAGGGCGGTGATCTGCTCAGTAAGATGCTCCGCAAGCCACACCACCTGTTCCTGCTGTTCACTCTCAACCGCGTGGCGAAGCTCGTCGAGGTTGGTCTGCATTTCAGCAAGGTAATCCTGAATGACGGTACTGCGGGTGCGGAAGAGCTGCCGGTCAAAGCGCGGTTTCAGCGTAGCATGTCCCATCAGCGGTGTGGCCTGCGCCCGCAGCGCGATCAGCTGATTTTGCAGCCTCTCAAGAAGCAGTGCTGTTTTCAATGCGCTCTCCAGTGGTAAAGTAGCCGTTCAGTTTGATAACGATTCGCATTATGCAGCGTACTATTTTAATCATCATTGGCTGGCTCGCGGTAGTGTTGGGTACGCTAGGCATCGTATTGCCCTTGCTGCCGACCACCCCGTTCATCCTGTTGGCCGCCTGGTGCTTCGCCCGCTCGTCGCCGCGTTTTCACCACTGGCTCCTGTACCGTTCGTGGTTTGGCGGCTACCTGCGGCACTGGCAAAAACACCGGGCCATGCCGCCCGGGGCCAAGCCGCGCGCCATTGCCTTCATCCTGATCACCTTCGCCGTCTCGTTATGGCTGGTGAAAATGATGTGGGTGCGCATTCTGCTGCTGGCGATCCTGGTCTGCCTGCTGATCTTCATGTGGCGGATCCCCGTGGTTGATGAAAAGCAACAAAAGCACTGAAGCCTCATCATGGCGGTTGCAATTATGGCGCACAGCCAGTAAATTCGACCGTTTTCGAGCACAGGTGCGCCTGGTCAAAGGTTAAACAACTGTTACTTTGACCGACTCGTCGCGCGCCGTGAGTAACACTGTTTCATTTAGGCACAAACCGATGACCGCAACTGCACAGCAGCTTGAATATCTGAAAAATAGCATCAAAAGTATCCAGGATTATCCAAAGCCTGGCATTCTTTTCCGTGATGTCACCAGCTTGCTGGAAGACCCGAAAGCGTACGCCCTCAGCATTGAACTGCTGGTTGAGCGTTATAAAAACGCCGGGATCACCAAAGTAGTAGGTACCGAAGCCCGTGGCTTCCTGTTCGGCGCACCGGTTGCGCTGGCGATGGGCGTGGGTTTTGTGCCGGTGCGTAAGCCGCGCAAACTGCCGCGTGAAACCATTGCTGAGAGCTATGAGCTGGAATACGGCACCGATCAGCTGGAAATTCACGTTGATGCCATCAAGCCAGGCGACAAAGTGCTGGTGGTGGACGATCTGCTGGCAACCGGCGGCACCATCGAAGCGACCGTGAAGCTGATCCGTCGTCTGGGCGGGGAAGTGACCGACGCGGCCTTCATCATCAACCTGTTCGATCTCGGCGGCGAGCAGCGCCTGGAAAAACAGGGTATTACCAGCTACAGCCTGGTGCCTTTCCCGGGACATTAATCCCGTATCTCACAACCTCGCTCAATGGGTGAGGTTGTGATAGCATTCCCCTCCATTAATTCACCTTCCAGCGTTGCAGAGCCTGCCCATGAGTTATCAGGTGTTAGCCCGTAAATGGCGACCACAAACCTTTGCTGACGTTGTCGGTCAGGAACATGTGCTGACGGCCCTGGCGAACGGCTTGTCGCTAGGTCGCATCCATCACGCCTATCTTTTCTCCGGCACCCGTGGCGTCGGTAAAACCTCTATTGCCCGCCTGCTGGCAAAAGGTCTGAACTGCGAAACCGGGATCACCGCCACCCCGTGCGGCGTATGTGACAACTGCCGCGAGATCGAGCAGGGGCGTTTTGTCGATCTGATCGAGATCGACGCCGCCTCGCGCACCAAGGTGGAAGACACCCGCGATCTGCTCGACAACGTGCAGTACGCCCCGGCGCGCGGCCGCTTCAAGGTCTATCTGATCGATGAAGTGCACATGCTGTCGCGCCACAGCTTCAACGCCCTGCTGAAAACGCTGGAAGAGCCGCCTGCGCATGTCAAATTCCTGCTGGCGACCACCGATCCGCAAAAGCTGCCGGTCACGATCCTGTCGCGCTGCCTGCAATTTCATCTGAAGGCGCTGGACGTTGAGCAGATCCGCGCTCAGCTTGAACACATTCTTGATGAAGAGAAGATCGTTCACGAGCCGCGCGCCCTGCAGCTGCTGGCCCGCGCGGCGGACGGAAGCCTGCGTGATGCGCTGAGCCTGACTGACCAGGCAATTGCCAGCGGTGACGGTAAGCTTTCCACTGACGCGGTCAGCACCATGCTCGGCACGCTGGATGACGATCAGGCGCTGTCGCTTATCGAAGCGATGATTGCCGCCAACGGTGAGCGGGTAATGACCCTTGTCAACGATGCCGCCGCCCGTGGCATTGAATGGGAAGCGCTGCTGGTCGAGATGCTCAGCCTGCTGCATCGCGTGGCGATGCTGCAATTGTCTCCGTCGGCCATTGGCGCGGACATGGCGACCATTGAACAGCGGATGCGTGAACTTGCGCGCACCGTGCCGCCGGCTGACGTGCAGCTTTATTATCAAACCCTGCTGATTGGCCGCAAAGAGCTGCCGTTTGCACCGGATCGCCGGATGGGCGTTGAAATGACGCTGCTGCGCGCGCTGGCCTTCCATCCGCGCAAGCCATTGCCGGAGCCGGAAACGCCCCGGCAGTCCTTTGCGCCGGTTGCGCCGACCGCGGTAATGTCACCGCAGCAGGTGCCACCGCAACCGGCATCGCCGCCGCCGCAGAACGTGCCGCTGTCGGATGCCACCAGTTCGGTGCTTGCCGCACGAAGCCAGTTGCAACGTGCGCAGGGAGCAACCAAACCAAAAAAGAGTGAACCGGCAGCGCCTGCAAGAGCGCGGCCGGTGAACAACGCCGCGCTTGAACGACTGGCCTCGGTAACGGAGCGCGTGCAGTCGCGTCCGGCACCGTCCGCGCTCGAGCAAAAAGCCCCGGCGAAAGAAGAGGCATACCGCTGGAAGGCGACTACCGTTGTTGAAACGGTCAAGGAAGTGGTCGCCACGCCAAAAGCGCTGAAAAAGGCGCTTGAGCATGAAAAAACGCCGGAGCTGTCCGCGAAGCTCGCGGAAGAGTCCATCGAGCGCGACGCCTGGGCCGCTGAGGTCAGCAAACTTCAGCTGCCGAAGCTGGTGGAGCAGGTCGCGCTGAATGCCTGGAAAGAGCAGGAAGGCAATCAGGTGCGTCTGCACCTGCGCCCTGGCCAGCGGCACCTCAACTCCCCAGGCGCGCAAAAGGCGCTGGCCGAGGCGCTTACCGCATTACAGGGTGTGCCGGTTGAATTGACTATCATTGAAGATGATAATCCGGCGGTGAAAACGCCGCTCGAGTGGCGACAGGCGATTTATGAAGAGAAGCTCGCGCAGGCGCGCGAGTCGATTATCGCGGATAACAACATCCAGACCCTGCGCCGGTTCTTCGACGCCGATCTGGATGAAGAGAGTATTCGCCCCCTTTGATCGTGAGTCTGACTTACGGTTGTAATCCTTAACGTGAAAGAAGAGAGAAGCCTATGTTTGGTGGAAAAGGCGGTCTGGGTGGCCTGATGAAGCAGGCTCAGCAGATGCAGGAAAAAATGCAGAAGATGCAGGAAGAGATCGCTCAGCTGGAAGTCACGGGTGAATCCGGTGCCGGTCTGGTCAAGGTGACCATCAACGGTGCGCATAACTGCCGTCGCGTTGAAATCGACCCGAGCCTGCTCGAAGACGATAAAGAGATGCTGGAAGATCTGGTTGCAGCCGCGTTTAACGATGCCGCTCGCCGTATCGACGAAACCCAGAAAGAGAAAATGGCCTCTGTTTCCAGCGGTATGCAACTGCCGCCGGGCTTTAAGATGCCATTCTGATGCAAACCAGTCCGCTGCTCACGCAGTTAATGGAAGCACTGCGCTGCCTGCCGGGCGTTGGCCCGAAGTCGGCGCAGCGTATGGCGTTTACGCTATTGCAGCGCGACCGCAGCGGCGGGATGCGCCTGGCGCAGGCTCTGACCCGCGCCATGTCAGAAATTGGCCACTGTGCGGATTGCCGGACCTTTACCGAGCAGGACGTCTGTAACATCTGTACGAACCCGCGTCGTCAGGAAAACGGTCAGATTTGCGTGGTGGAGAGTCCGGCGGACATCTACGCCATCGAACAAACCGGGCAGTTTTCCGGCCGCTATTTCGTGCTGATGGGGCATCTCTCCCCGCTGGACGGCATCGGCCCGGATGATATCGGTCTCGATCGTCTTGAACAGCGTCTTGAGTCCGAGACGATCAAAGAGGTGATCCTCGCCACCAACCCGACGGTGGAAGGGGAGGCAACCGCCAACTACATCGCCGAGCTGTGCGCGCAGTACGGCGTTGACGCCAGCCGCATCGCCCACGGCGTGCCGGTCGGCGGTGAGCTGGAGATGGTCGACGGCACCACGCTGTCGCACTCGCTGGCCGGACGACACAAGATTATTTTCTGACCAAACGGAGGCTGCGTGCGCGGCCTCCGCTTGAAAATTCCCCCCCTTATCCCCATCTCTCACTCAACGTTTTACAACCCCATTAAATGGCATTGTTGAGGTCGACTTAGATGAAAGGACAAGAAACCCGTGGTTTCCAGTCAGAAGTAAAACAGCTTCTGCACCTGATGATCCATTCCCTGTATTCCAACAAAGAAATCTTCCTGCGTGAACTGATTTCCAACGCCTCCGATGCGGCGGACAAGTTGCGCTTCCGCGCGCTGTCCAACCCGGATCTGTACGAAGGCGATGGCGAACTGCGCGTGCGCGTCTCTTTTAATAAAGAGAACCGCACCCTGACGATTGCCGATAATGGCATCGGGATGAACCGCGACGAGGTGATCGACCATCTCGGCACCATCGCTAAATCCGGCACCAAAGCGTTCCTCGAGTCTATGGGCTCTGACCAGGCGAAAGACAGCCAGCTGATCGGTCAGTTCGGCGTAGGCTTCTACTCGGCATTCATCGTGGCGGATAAAGTCACCGTGCGCACCCGCGCCGCGGGCGACAGCGCCGAAAACGGCGTGCTGTGGGAATCCAAAGGGGAAGGCGAATACACCGTTGATGATATCACCAAAGCGGATCGCGGCACCGAAATCACTCTGCACCTGCGCGAAGGCGAAGACGATTTCCTGAACGACTGGCGCGTACGCTCCATCATCAGCAAATATTCTGACCACATCGCGCTGCCGGTTGAGATTGAAAAACAGGAAGAGAAAGACGGCGAAACCGTGGTTTCCTGGGAGAAAATCAACAAGGCGCAGGCGCTGTGGACGCGCAACAAAGCTGAAATTAAAGACGACGAGTACAACGAGTTTTACAAGCACATCGCCCACGACTTTACCGACCCGCTGACCTGGAGCCACAACCGTGTGGAAGGGAAGCAGGAGTACACCAGCCTGCTGTACATTCCGGCGCAGGCGCCGTGGGACATGTGGAACCGCGATCACAAGCACGGCCTGAAGCTGTACGTGCAGCGCGTCTTCATCATGGACGACGCCGAGCAGTTCATGCCGAACTACCTGCGCTTTGTGCGTGGCCTGATAGATTCCAACGATCTGCCGCTGAACGTCTCCCGTGAAATTCTCCAGGACAGCACCGTCACCCGTAACCTGCGTAACGCCCTGACCAAGCGAGCGTTGCAGATGCTGGAAAAACTGGCGAAAGACGATGCGGAAAAATACCAGACCTTCTGGAAACAGTTCGGCCTGGTGCTGAAAGAAGGCCCGGCGGAAGACACCGCGAACGTGGAAGCTATCGCTAAACTGCTGCGCTTCGCCTCTACGCACAACGACTCCTCCGCCCAGACCGTATCGCTGGAAGAGTACGTCTCCCGAATGAAAGAAGGGCAGGAGAAGATCTACTACATCACCGCCGACAGCTATGCGGCAGCGAAGAGCAGTCCGCATCTGGAGCTGCTGCGTAAGAAAGGCATCGAAGTGCTGCTGCTGTCTGACCGCATCGACGAGTGGATGATGAACTACCTGACCGAGTTCGACGGTAAATCCTTCCAGTCCGTTGCTAAAGCCGACGAGTCTATCGATAAGCTGGCGGATGAAGTGGACGACAGCGCGAAGGAAGCCGAGAAGGCGCTGGAGCCGTTCGTTGAGCGCGTGAAAACCCTGCTGGGCGACCGCGTGAAAGAGGTGCGCTTCACGCACCGTCTGACCGATACGCCAGCCATTGTCACCACCGATGCGGACGAAATGAGCACCCAGATGGCGAAACTGTTCGCTGCGGCGGGCCAGGCCGTGCCGGAAGTGAAATATATCTTTGAGCTTAATCCGGATCATCCGCTGGTGAAACGCGCGGCGGATACCCAGGACGACGCCCGCTTTGCGGAGTGGGTTGAACTGCTGCTGGATCAGTCCCTGCTGGCCGAGCGCGGCACCCTGGAAGATCCTAACCTGTTCATTAAACGTGTGAATGCGCTGCTGCTGGCGTAATACAAAACCTACCCCTCACCCTGGCCCTCTCCCCAAAGGGGAGAGGGTATAATCGTCCCCTCTCCCCTTTGGGGAGAGGGTTAGGGTGAGGGGGCATTCTCGCACTAACCCAAATAATCTCCCCCCGTTAACCGTTTCAGCCTCCCCGCCTTCCTTGAGCGATACCCGTTCTGGTGGTATTGTTTAGCGCTTTTGAAAAATTGAATCGACATTTGAGGGGATTTTCGCAATGCGTATTATTCTGCTTGGCGCTCCGGGCGCGGGTAAGGGAACTCAGGCTCAGTTCATCATGGAGAAATACGGTATTCCGCAAATCTCTACTGGTGACATGCTGCGTGCCGCTGTTAAATCTGGCTCCGAGCTGGGCAAACAAGCTAAAGACATCATGGACGCAGGCAAGCTGGTGACCGACGAACTGGTTATCGCGCTGGTAAAAGAGCGCATTGCTCAGGAAGACTGCCGCAATGGTTTCCTGCTGGACGGCTTCCCGCGCACCATTCCTCAGGCTGACGCCATGAAAGAAGCGGGCATCAACGTGGATTACGTGCTGGAGTTCGATGTACCGGACGAACTGATCGTTGACCGTATCGTTGGCCGTCGCGTGCACGCTGCCTCTGGCCGCGTTTACCACATCAAATTCAACCCGCCTAAGGTTGAAGGCAAAGACGACGTGACCGGCGAAGAGCTGACCACCCGTAAAGACGACCAGGAAGAAACCGTGCGTAAACGCCTGGTGGAATACCATCAGATGACCGCACCGCTGATCGGCTACTACTCCAAAGAGGCGCAGGCGGGTAACACCAAATACGCGAAAGTTGACGGCACCAAAGCCGTGGCTGACGTACGTGCAGAGCTGGAAAAAATCCTCGGCTAAGCGCACCTCTCTCACCCGGAGCCCCGGGTGAGAAAAATTCTCATCTTACCTATTACAGCAATGGGTTTCGTTTAAACGCATTTCCGCTACAATTGACAGCCTATCAAATGGTTAAGAGGCGTGAATGAGTCAGGCGAAAACCGGCATCCTGCTTGCCAATCTGGGCACCCCAGAAGCACCTACTCCAGCGGCGGTAAAACGCTACCTGCGACAATTTTTAAGCGACACGCGCGTCGTGGATACCCCAAGACTGCTGTGGTGGCCACTGCTGCGTGGTGTCATTCTGCCGATTCGTTCTCCGCGTGTAGCAAAGCTCTATCAGTCCGTGTGGATGGAAGAAGGCTCGCCGCTGATGGTCTACAGCCGTCGTCAGGAGAAGGCGCTGGCCGCCCGTCTGCCGGACATGCCCGTTGCGCTCGGTATGAGCTACGGTAAGCCATCCCTGGAAAGCGCCGTCGACTCTCTGCTGGCGCAGGGCGTTGAACACATTGTGGTGCTGGCCCTTTATCCGCAGTATTCGTGCTCCACGGTGGCTGCCGTCTGGGACGAACTGGCACGCATTCTGGCGACCCGCCGCCGTATACCGGGCATCACCTTTATCCGCGACTACGCCGATAACGAGCTGTACATTCAGGCGCTTGCCAGCAGCGCGCGCGCGTCGTTTGAAAAACACGGCGAGCCGGATCTGCTGCTGCTCTCCTATCACGGTATTCCGCAGCGTTTCGCGAACGAAGGGGACGATTACCCCCAGCGTTGCCGCGATACCACCCGTGAACTGGTCTCCGCCCTCGGCCTGCCGCCTGAGAAGGTGATGATGACCTTCCAGTCGCGCTTCGGCCGTGAACCGTGGTTGACCCCGTATACTGATGAAACGCTAAAAATGCTGGGCGAGAAGGGCGTGAAGCACATTCAGGTTATGTCGCCGGGCTTCTCGGCGGATTGTCTGGAAACGCTGGAAGAGATTGCCGTCCAGAACAAAGAGTTCTTCATGGAGGCCGGCGGAACGAAATACGAATACATTCCTGCGCTTAACGACTCCCCTGAACACATCGATATGATGGTGTCACTGGTCACCACCCGCCGCTGATCGCGTTACGGGCCGGGTTTGTGCTACCATTCCCGGCCCGTATTCTTTGCACAGTTCAGACCATGAAATTTCCCGGTAAACGTAAGTCCAAACACTATTTCCCCGTCGATGCCCGCGATCCGCTGTTACAGCAAATTCAGCAGGAAAGCGAAACCAGCGCTGCCTGGGTGGTCGGTATCGATCAGACGCTGGTGGACATTGAAGCCAAAGTGGATGATGCGTTTGTCGCACGTTACGGTCTGAGCGCCGGGCACTCGCTGGTGATTGAGGATGACGTTGCCGAAGCGCTGTATCAGGAACTGATGCGCGAAAATCTTATCACCCACCAGTTTGCTGGCGGCACCATCGGTAACACCATGCACAACTACTCCGTTCTGGCAGACGACCGCTCGGTACTGCTTGGCGTGATGTGCAGCAATATCGAAATCGGTGGCTACGCCTACCGCTACCTGTGCAATACCTCCAGCCGCACCGATCTGAACTATTTGCAGGGCGTTGACGGGCCAATTGGTCGTTGCTTTACGCTGATAAGCGATTCCGGCGAGCGTACCTTTGCCATCAGCCCCGGCCATATGAACAAGCTACGCGCTGAAAGTATTCCGGAAGAGGTGATCGCGGGCGCGTCTGCGCTGGTGTTGACGTCTTATCTGGTGCGCTGCAAGCCGGGCGAACCAATGCCGGACGCAACCATGAAGGCAATTGAGTATGCGAAGAAATACAACGTGCCTGTGGTTCTGACGCTGGGCACCAAATTCGTGATTGCCGACAACCCGGAGTGGTGGCAGGCCTTCCTGAAAGAACACGTCTCGATTCTGGCGATGAATGAAGAAGAAGCCGAAGCGCTGACCGGAGAAAGCGATCCGCTGCTGGCGTCTGATAAGGCGCTGGACTGGGTGGATCTGGTGCTCTGCACCGCCGGGCCGGTCGGGCTGTACATGGCGGGCTTCACGGAAGAAGAGAGCAAGCGGAAAACCCAGCACCCGCTGCTGCCGGGCGCTATCGCCGAATTTAACCAGTACGAGTTCAGCCGCGCCATGCGTCATAAAGACTGCATCAACCCGCTGCGTATTTTCTCCCACATTGCACCGTATATGGGTGGCCCCGAGAAGATCATGAACACCAACGGCGCGGGCGACGGCGCGCTGGCCGCGCTGCTGCACGACATCACCGCTAACGCCTACCACAAAACCAATGTGCCGAATTCCAGCAAACACACCTTCAACTGGCTGACCTATTCCTCGCTGGCGCAGGTGTGCAAGTACGCGAACCGCGTGAGTTATCAGGTGCTGAACCAGCATTCACCGCGCTTAACGCGTGGGCTGCCGGAACGGGAAGACAGCCTCGAAGAGGCGTATTGGGACAGGTAAAAGAAGACCCCTCACCCTGGCCCTCTCCCCAAAGGGGAGAGGGAACTTGAACACCCTCTCCCCTTTGGGGAGAGGGCTGGGGTGAGGGGACCAGGCCGCACAAAATTTACCCCGTCACCGCCTCTTCAACCGGCGGCTTCGTCAGCATTGTCAGCATCGTATTCGCAATCTCACGCTCACCCATCACCACCTGATTCGCGCCGCGCTCGGTAATGTACTCCACTTCGTCATCATAATGGGCGCGGGCTATGATTTCGATATGCGGGCATTTTTCACGGGCTGTGGCGACAATCTCGCCAGCCTCGTAACCGTTCGGGATAGTGAGCAGCAGCCAGCGAGCGCAGTCCAGATGCGCCAGATTCATAATCTCTTCGTTAGCCGCGTTGCCCAGCACCGCGCGGATGCCGCGTTCGCGAAGCTCGTCGACGCGGGTGCGTGACGTTTCAATCACTACAAGTGGAATGCCCTGAGCCATCAGTTTTTCACCCAGCAGGCTGCCGACGCGGCCAAAACCGACCAGCAGCGCGTGGTTGCAGATATCCACCGGGATCTGTTTCTCTTCTTCTGTCGCCTCTTCCAGCGTCAGCTCTTCGAGGGTTTCGGTCTTCTTGAGATATTTCTCCAGCAGGGCAAACAATACCGGGTTCAACATGATGGAGAGGATCGCCCCCGCCAGCACCAGATTTTGCCCAGCCTGTGGCAGCAGATTCAGGGCCATTCCCAGACCAGCCAGAATAAAGGCGAACTCGCCAATCTGCGCCAGGCTGGCGGCGATGGTCAGCGCCGTGCGCGGCGAGTGACCGAACATCCGCACCAGGAAGAAGGCGGCAACGGACTTACCAAAGATGATGATTGCCAGCGTACCCAGCACGGCCAGCGGCTGCTGGATGAGGATCATCGGGTCGAACAGCATCCCGACGGAGACAAAGAACAGCACCGCGAACGCATCACGTAGTGGCAGAGTATCGTGCGCGGCACGGTGGCTCAGCTCGGACTCGTTCAGCACCATCCCGGCGAAGAACGCGCCCAGCGCAAAGGAGACGTCAAACAGCTCGACAGCGCCAAAGGCAATGCCCAGCGCCAGCGCAAGGACCGAAAGCGTGAACAGTTCACGCGAGCCGGTGGCGGCGCTGCGGGACATGATCCACGGCACCAGACGGCGGCCCACCAGCATCATGATGGCAATAAACGCCACAACCTTACCGATGGTAATGCTCATATCCAGCGCCAGCGAAGCGAAGCCGATATTCTCTTTTTCCATCATCCCGGCGACGGCGGGCAGCAGTACCAGCGTCAACACCATCACCAGATCTTCAACTATCAGCCAGCCAATCGCGATTTGCCCGCGCTGGCTGTCTATCAGCTGCCTCTCTTCAAGCGCGCGCAGCAGCACCACGGTACTGGCGGTTGAAAGACACAGCCCAAATACGATACCGGTCATGATTGACCAGCCCAGCACCGCCGAAAGCGCCATGCCCAGCAGCGTCGCCACCCCTATCTGGGCGATCGCTCCCGGTATGGCGATCGACTTTACCGCCATCAGATCCTTTAGGGAAAAATGCAGTCCGACGCCAAACATCAGCAGGATAACGCCCAGTTCCGCCAGCTCCGGTGCAAGTTTGGTATCTGCGACAAAACCCGGCGTAAAGGGTCCTGCCAGCACGCCCGCTAACAAATAGCCTACCAGGGGCGAAATACGCAGTTTGTTGGCAATCATGCCGAGGATAAAAGCGAGCACAAGTCCACCAACAATGGTGGTGATAAGCGGTGTGGCGTGGTGCATTCCGTCTCCTTTCGCGATGGGTGATCCATTTTTGGTGCAAATACCAAAAAGCCGATTAATAGTTTATGACAATTTTTACGCTTATGTTTATGAATAATTGTTGAAATCACAATAAAAAGGCAATAAGCACGAAAAAAGGCAGATTTTGATAAATTTGCTGAGGGGAGGGAGAGGAAAGCCTTATGGCATCAGGTTATCCGGCTGCCAAAGTTTAACTTTGGCAGCCATGAAGTTACGCTTTATGACGGTTGTCAGGCAGGAATATGGTCAACATCCCCAGAAGTGGCAGGAAAGCGCAGATTTTATAGACCAGGAAGATGCTGGTGTGGTCTGCAACCATCCCTAACACGGCGGCGCCAAGGCCGCCCATGCCAAAGGCAAAACCGAAAAAGAGACCGGAAACCATACCGATACGTCCCGGCAGCAGCTCCTGCGCATAGACCAGAATGGCTGAAAACGCCGACGCGAGAATAAAACCAATAATCACTGTCAATATTCCGGTCCATTCCAGCGTTGCGTACGGTAAAACAAGCGTAAACGGCGCAACGCCGAGGATAGAGCCCCAAATCACATATTTACGTCCGATTTTATCTCCCACAGGGCCGCCAATCACCGTGCCTGCCGCCACCGCAAACAGGAAGGCAAAGAGATGGAACTGGGCGTTTTGTACCGATAATCCGAATTTTTGCATCAGATAGAAGGTGTAATAGCTGCTAATGCTCGCCATATAGAAATATTTCGAGAAAATCAGCACCAGCAACACGCTGACGGCAAGGATCACCTTATTACGCGGAAGGGGATTGGTTATCTTCGCGACAGGTTTTCCCTTATTTACGCGGTGCTGCGCGGCATACCAGCGGCTGATTTGCGCCAGGACGACAATCGCCAGCAGCGCGGCCAGCACAAACCACGCCACGTTGCCTTTGCCGTAAGGCGCGATAATTACCGCCGCCAGCAGAGGACCGAGGGAGCTACCAAAGTTCCCCCCCACCTGGAACAGAGACTGCGCCAGCCCGTGGCGTCCGCCGGAGGCCATACGCGCCACGCGGGACGATTCCGGATGGAACACCGATGAACCGGTTCCTACCAGCGCCGCGGCAACCAGTACCGCCTCAAAGCTGCCCGCCATGGCCAGCAGCACCAGCCCGCTCAGGGTGAAGCACATCCCAATGGGCAGCGACCATGGCATCGGGTATTTGTCCGTCCAGTAGCCCACCACCGGCTGTAGCAGCGAAGAGGCCAGCTGGAAGGTCAGGGTAATCATCCCGATCTGCACGAAGGTTAATGAGAACTCAGACTGCAACAGCGGGTAGATCGCCAGAATCAGCGACTGGATCATGTCGTTGAGCAGATGAGAGAGACTGATTGCGCCTAATACTTTGAAGGAAGTGCGCGATTTCGGCGGCGACGCCGGAACGCCCTGAACAGGCTGGGTTGATTCACTGATTGCCATAAATACCACGTCAATTTGTAATTAGAGATGCAGGGAGTAATTATTATCCGACTAACATACCCGTCCGTGACATTTGAAGAAAGTCGCAATTCTGAAAACTTATTTGTCTATTCTTGTGAGTCACTGTAATTTTTGCGTTTGTCTATGGGTCAGGGAGAGAGAAGATGAAGTTAATAAAGCGTGGCGTCGCGCTGGCGCTCATCGCCGCATGGGGGCTGACAAGCCTGCCCGCGCAGGCGTATGAAAAAGATAAAACCTATAAAATTACCATTCTGCATACTAACGATCATCACGGCCATTTCTGGCGCAGCGAATACGGTGAATATGGCCTGGCGGCGCAAAAAACGCTGGTGGACGGCATTCGTAAAGAGGTCTCGGCTCAGGGCGGCAGCGTGCTGTTGCTGTCGGGCGGGGATATTAATACCGGCGTACCGGAATCTGATTTGCAGGATGCCGAGCCTGATTTCCGCGGCATGAATTTAATTGGTTACGACGCGATGGCGGTCGGAAACCACGAGTTTGATAACCCGCTGAGCGTATTGCGCCAGCAGGAAAAGTGGTCCAAATTTCCGTTCCTTTCCGCCAATATTTATCAGAAAAGCACCGGCGAGCGCCTGTTTAAACCGTGGGCGCTGTTTAAGCGTCAGGATCTGAAGATCGCGGTCATCGGCTTAACCACCGACGATACGGCCAAAATTGGCAACCCTGAATTTTTCACCGATATCGAATTCCGTAAACCGGCGGACGAAGCGAAGCTGGTGATCCAGGAGTTGCAGCAGAATGAAAAACCGGATGTGATTATCGCTACCACCCACATGGGGCATTACGACAACGGTCAGCACGGCTCTAACGCGCCGGGCGACGTGGAGATGGCGCGCAGCCTTCCTGCGGGCTCGCTGGCGATGATTGTGGGCGGTCATTCGCAGGATCCGGTCTGCATGGCTTCTGAGAATAAAAAGCAGGTAGATTATGTGCCCGGCACGCCGTGCGCCCCGGATCGTCAGAACGGTATCTGGATTGTACAGGCCCACGAGTGGGGTAAATACGTTGGCCGTGCGGATTTCGAATTCCGTAACGGCGAGATGAAGCTGGTGCACTATCAGCTCATCCCGGTCAACCTGAAGAAGAAAGTGACCTACCCGGACGGCAAAAGCGAGCGGGTACTCTACACGCCAGAGATCGCTGAAAACCAGCAGATGCTCTCCCTGCTGACGCCGTTCCAGAGCAAAGGGAAAGCGCAGCTGGACGTGAAGATTGGCACGCTTAACGGACGACTGGAAGGGGACCGCAGCAAAGTCCGCTTCGTACAAACCAACATGGGGCGTCTGGTGCTGGCCGCGCAGATGGCGCGTACGAATGCGGATTTCGGCGTGATGAGCGGCGGCGGTATTCGTGATTCCATCGATGGCGGAAACATCACCTATAAAGACGTGCTCAAAGTGCAGCCGTTTGGCAACGTGGTGGTGTATGCGGACATGAGCGGGAAAGAGGTAATTGACTACCTGACCGCCGTGGCGCAGATGAAGCCGGACTCCGGAGCGTATCCGCAGTTTGCTAACGTCAGCTTCGTCGCGAAGGACGGTAAGCTCAACGATCTCAAAATCAAAGGCGAACCTGTTGATCCGGCGAAAACCTACCGCCTGGCAACGTTAAGCTTTAACGCCACCGGCGGCGACGGCTATCCGCATATCGATAACAAACCGGGCTATGTAAATACCGGGTTTATTGATGCGGAAGTGTTGAAGCAGTTTATCCAGCAAAATTCACCGATTGACGTGAACGCGTATGAGCCGAAGGGCGAGGTGAGCTGGCAGTAGTGCGGGTGTGTTGTGCCGGGTGGCGGCTACGCCTTACCCGGCCTACATTCGAATCGGAGGCCCGGTAAGCGCAGCGCCACCGGGCAATTTTCTCAATCCCTGCGCGCAATATCCGCAAATTTCGCGTCCAGCATTTTCGCCAGATCGCCTGCGGCCAGTTCGATATCCAGCCCGCGTTTGCCGCCAGAAATATAGATCGTCTCAAATTCCTGCGAAGGCGCATCGATCAGGGTCGGCAGACGCTTTTTCTGGCCGAGCGGGCTGATCCCGCCGACCAGATAACCCGTAGTGCGTTGCGCAACCATCGGGTCTGCCATATCGACCTTTTTCGCTCCCAGCGCTTTGGCCACTTTCTTCAGATCAAGCTGTCCGGCGACGGGCGTCACTGCCACGGCGAGGTGCTTCATATCGCCATTCACCGCGACCAGCAGCGTTTTGTAAACCTGGTCCGCGTTCAGCCCCAGCTTGCGCACCACTTCATCACCAAAGTTGGTTTCGTTCGGATCGTGATCGTAGGTGTGGATCCGGAAAGAAATTTTGTTTTTTTCGAGTAATTTAACGGCGGGAGTCATGGCTATCCTTCTTACGACAGACGGTTCATGCCAGCAGCATACGCCTGACGTTTGTCTAAAAAATAGCACCATCTTGCGCAATAGTATTGGCAGTGATGGTTACTTTGAGCGACAATCGGCGTAGCCGAAGGTCACTTCGGTATAATAAAAACGATGAAATTCCTCTTTGACGGGCCAATAGAAATATTGGCCATTTTTTTATTTCAGCAGCGACGGCAAATTCCCTTCTCCGTACAAATGCAACGCGCCAACCGCGACAACATAACGACCGGCAGGCAGGGCATACAGCGTCTCCCGCCACGCCTGGTTGCGCGCGTTCATCAGCACATCATACAACGATTCACTGAACGTCGACGGTAACGCCAGCTTACCGTCTGCGGGCGGCGCATCCAGCCACCAGCCAATCATCGTTTGCAGCAGACGCGCGTTGGTGTGCCAGTGGGTCAGGGTATCATCCAGTAGCATCTTACCGTCATCAGGAAGCTGGCGAAGAAGCGCAATCTGGCTGTCCGTGCCTTCCAGTTCAATGACGGACAGGTTGCACGCCCTTGCCGCATTCAGCAGTTGATAATCGATACCGTAATCGCCGCGCAGCCCCAGGCGCTGCGCCTGGGTTGCCTGTAGCACCATGGCAATTTGCCACAGGGGCAGGGTGTCGAGCATTGAGAGCGAGACGCCGGACTCATCCGCAAGACGGGTAAGCTCAGCCAGCTGCGTCTCGTTAAGACGTTCAGCCAGGGGGCGGTCGCTTTCCAGCCCGGCAAACGGCGATTCATGGCCGGAGATGTCGGCTTCGACGATCAGCGCGTCGGCGCGCTTCAGTAGTTTAATCAGGCCGGAGGGCAGGGGGGACATATCCTGCGTGCCCATATGAATGCTTCCCACCAGGTGCAGTTGCTGCCCACCCGGAAGCGAAATATCCATACCGAGCCAGGCATAACGGCGGGGAAAAAGGGCGCGAAACGATGTTTTTATACGATTAAACAGACCCATACGCGCTCCATAAACGGAAAGGTTCATGCTAGCGCGTGGGGAAGGGGGGCGCAATAGGCGAAAGCCGGGCGGCGCTGCGCTTACCCGGCCTGCTTCCGGGATTCTACGCTTTCGGTTTAAACCGCAGCAGACGGTTAGCGTTGCTCACCACGGTAATTGACGAGAGCGCCATCGCCGCACCCGCAACAACCGGGTTCAGCAGGGTGCCGGTCAGCGGCCACAAAATCCCGGCGGCAATCGGAATGCCGAGCGAGTTATAGACGAAGGCCCCTAGCAGGTTCTGCTTCATGTTGCGCAACGTGGCTTTTGAAATCGCCAGCGCATCCGCCACACCCATCAGGCTGTGGCGCATCAGGGTGATTGCCGCGGTTTCAATGGCGACATCGCTCCCGCCGCCCATCGCAATACCTACGTCAGCCTGCGCCAGCGCCGGGGCGTCGTTGATGCCGTCGCCGACCATCGCCACCTGACGACCATCACGTTGCAATTTACTGATGGCGTCCGCTTTGCCATCTGGCAGTACGCCGGCTATCACCTCATCAATCCCGGCTTCTCTGGCGATGGCGTTAGCGGTAGTCGGGTTATCACCGGTTAACATCACCAGGCGATAGCCCGCGTGGTGCAGGCGTTGCAAGGCATCCACGCTGTCCTGGCGTAACGGATCGCGTACGGCCAGCAGCGCCGCCACATGACCATCTTTCGCCAGCAGAACCGGCGTCGCGCCCTGAGAGGCCTGCGCGTTCAGCTCAGCGTCCAGCACGGACGTATCAACACCGTGTTCAGTTAGCAGTGCCTGGTTACCCAGCAGCAGCGTATGGCCTTCTGCTTCACCGCTGACCCCTAAACCGCGCAGGGTGCGGAAGTTGCTTACCTGCGGCAGAGGGGCATCACCGGCTTTCTCAAGGATGGCGCGCGCCAGCGGGTGACTGGAGCCTTGTTCCAGCGCGGCGGCCAGGCGCAGGGCATCCGTCTCCGTACAGCCAATGGTATTAACGGCCACTACCTGCGGTTTGCCCTCGGTGAGCGTGCCGGTTTTGTCAAAGACGAGGGTGTCCAGCGTGCTTGCCCGTTGCAGGGCGTCAGCATCACGGACCAGTACGCCAAATTCGGCGGCGCGTCCGACGCCAGAGATAATCGACATCGGCGTGGCCAGACCAAGGGCACAAGGGCAGGCGATGATCAGTACCGTGGTGGCGATCACCAGGGTGTAGACAATCTGCGGCGCCGGGCCGAAGAAATACCAGATTGCCGCGCTCAGCAGGGCAATACCGACCACCACTGGCACAAAAATGGCGGAGATTTTATCGGCAAGCTGACCAATTTCCGGCTTACTGCTCTGCGCCTGGCGGACCATCCGAATGATGCGTGACAGTGTGGTATGGCTGCCAACGGCGCTGGCGCGGAACAGCACGCTGCCGTCCTGTACCACCGTACCCGCATGCACCGCATCGCCCTGAGATTTCTGCTGGGGGATCGGCTCACCGGTCAGCATGGCTTCATCAAGCCAGGCATCGCCCTGGGTGATTTCACCGTCGACGGGCACGCGGTCACCGGTGGTGAGACGCAGCGTCATACCGGGTTGCACCTCTGAGAGAGGAACGTTTTTTTCCCCATCGTCGGTGACCACGCGGGCCGTCGGCGGGGTTAAATCGAGTAATCTTTCCAGCGCTTTCGACGAGCGCTGACGCGCGCGGGCTTCGAGCATATGGCCTAAGTTAATCAGACCTATAATCATCGCGCTCGCTTCATAATAGAGATGGCGCGCCTCCATCGGGAACCACTGCGGCCAGACGTTAACGCTCATCGAATACAGCCACGCCGCACCCGTCCCGAGCGCGACCAGCGTGTCCATCGTCGCGGTGCGGTTTTTCAGGCTCTTCCAGGCGCTGGTATAGAAATGTCCGCCTGCAAACACCATCACCGCAAGGGTAATCAGACCAATCACCAGCCACAGGGTGCGGTTGTCTGCGGTGACCATCATGTTGTCACCGATCATGCCCCACACCATCACCGGAATACCGACCAGCAGGGCGACGATCGCCTGCCAACGGAAGCGCTTCATGGTGGCGACAGCCGTTTCCTGCTGGCGCTCGCGGCGCTCGGCATCATCTTCGATGGCCTCCGCCCCGTAGCCCGCTTTCTCCACGGCCTGCACTAAATCTGCGGCGGAGGCACTGCCCATCACCAGCGCAGTACGCTCCGCCAGGTTTACCCGTGCCTGTGCGACGCCCGGTACCGCCTGTAAGGCGTTTTGTACCCGGGAGACACAGCTGGCGCAGCTCATGCCGTTGATCAGCAGCTGTTGGCTGTCATCAATATCATCAGCTACCGGAAGCTCAGGAGTGGCCGCTGTCAGTGCTTCCGACGGGGATGATGACTCTGCCAGCGGTTTAGCCTTTGGGTGGCTTAACTCCGCCCCGTAACCGGCCTGTTTAATGGTATCAATCAGCGCGTCGGCGCTGGCGCTGCCGGTCACGGCGGCATGATCGATAGTCACCTCAGCGCTTTCCACGTCAGGACGCTGCTCCAGGCTTTCTTTAACACGTTTGACACAGTGGCCGCAGGAGAGGCCGTCCAGTGTCAGGTCAATAGTGTGAGACATAACAAAACTCCCGTATAATGTTCTGGTCAATTGTTGACCTTCACTCTGCTTTTCGCTAACTGTTATGAAGGTTAAACCTTCCATCAAGGGGAAGGTCAAGGGGGAAATGTGAATATCAGCGATGTTGCGAAAAAAACCGGCTTAACCAGCAAAGCGATTCGCTTTTATGAGGAAAAAGGGCTGGTGACGCCACCGTTGCGCAGTGAGAACGGCTACCGCAGCTATACGCAGCTGCATCTTGATGAACTGACGTTACTGCGCCAGGCAAGACAGGTAGGATTTAACCTTGAAGAGTGCGGCGAGCTGGTTAACCTGTTTAACGATCCGAAACGCCACAGTGCCGACGTGAAAAAACGTACGCTGGAAAAAGTGGCGGAGATCGAACGCCATATCATCGAATTACAGGCGATGCGTGAGCAACTGCTACAGCTGGCAGAATCCTGCCCGGGAGATGACAGCGCCGAGTGCCCGATTATCGACAATCTTTCCGGCTGCTGCCACCGTAAAACCCACGCCTAACAGGCTTTAACCCGCAGGGTAATGCCTTCTACCGCAATGACCTCAACCCGCGTGCCGGCGCTGAGGTCATCATCGGCCACCACCGGCCATGAACTGTCCCCCACACGCACATGACCGCGTCCGTTGATCAGCGCGTTATCAAGCGTAAAACGTTTACCCACGATCTGCTGCCCACGCTGATTGAGATGCGCGTCGACCGGCTTCTGCGCCTTCACCCGTTTGTTCAGCCAGCGCCACCACAGCCAGGCGGCCAGCAGCGTCAGCACGGCAAACAGCGCGCCCTGCCACTCCCAGCCGACAGGCAACAGCCAGATGACCAGCCCGGTAATCACAGCGGCAACACCGCTCCACAGCAAATAACCGTTGCCGCCAAGCATCTCGGCGGCCAGCAGCAAGCCGCCAAGGCTTAGCCAGAACGCATGAGGATGTGCAACGATGAGCTCAATCATTTTTTACGCTCGTTTCCGCCGTCTTTGATCAACTCGGCAATTCCGGCGATAGATCCCATCAGACTGCTGGCATCTAGCGGCATCATCACCACTTTGCTGTTGTTCGCAGAGCCGATCTCCTTCAGCGCATCGGTATATTTTTGCGCGACGAAGTAGTTCACAGCCTGGATATCCCCGGCGGCAATCGCCTCGGAAACCATTTGCGTCGCGCGGGCTTCCGCTTCTGCCGAACGTTCACGCGCTTCTGCCTGGAGGAAGGCAGACTGACGGTCGCCCTCGGCTTTCAGGATCTGCGACTGTTTTTCCCCTTCCGCTTTCAGGATCTCGGCCTGACGCACCCCTTCGGCTTCAAGAATATAGGCGCGTTTGGTACGCTCGGCCTTCATCTGCGCGTTCATGGAAGCAATCAGCTCTGCCGGTGGGCGCACGTCGCGGATCTCAATGCGGGTCACTTTGATCCCCCACGGATTGGTGGCTTCATCAACAATGTGCAGCAGGCGGGTATTAATGCTGTCGCGCTGGGAGAGCATTTCGTCCAGCTCCATCGAGCCAAGCACGGTACGGATGTTGGTCATCGTCAGGTTGACGATCGCCAGCTCCAGGTTGCTCACCTCATAGGCCGCTTTCGGCGCATCAATCACCTGAATAAAGCACACCGCATCGATGGTGACGTTGGCGTTATCCTTGGAGATGACTTCCTGGGAAGGAATATCCAGCACCTGCTCCATCATGTTGATTTTACGCCCAATTCTGTCCATGAAGGGGACGATCAGGCTTAAACCCGGCTGAAGGGTATTGGTGTAGCGACCGAAACGTTCGACGGTCCACTGGTAACCCTGCGGGACAATTTTGACGCCTGCGCCCACGATAACCAGCGCAACGAAAATAAGGACAGGAACAACGATGAGCATAAAAACCTCCTGTTTTGCATGCCGTAACGAGAAAAATTACGTATTTGTTGAACGTAAGTATATCGGTTAACGGGCGGGATTTCGCCCCTGTAAAGAGGTGGGAACCGGACTGGTAAAATTAAAACGCCCCGCCAGGAGAGCGGGGCGCATAGCGTTACTCTTCAGACCAGGTATAGCTGAAGTCGGTGATAAACCCATCCCCGGCGTCAGCGATGGCTTTCGATAAGCCCTGATAGTATTTTTCCAGGCCGATGGCCTCTATCTGCTGGATCTGCTCGCGAATGGGCGCGCAGAACAGTACTGCATTGCCCGCTCCGACACGTTTGTTGTTCGGCGGCAGATCGCCGGTAATCCCCTTAAACCAGGTTCTGATCCCTTGCTTTAAGCTGTGCGGCGCTTTTGCAAGATCCTTCTGGCCTGTCAGCACCTGTAAGGTGGGGAACTCATTTGCATTGACGGCGGTTTTCATGCGTGCAAAGAACGCGGTAAAAAGCTCAAAAGAGCCGAGATCCGTGACGCGAGGCTTGGTGGTTTTTCCGTTTTTATTGCCCATTTTTCCGGCAGGGGCTGTAGGCGCCGGAACCACATTGACCTTATGCAGATCCAGACCAAACAGCAGATTGCAGTGCGCCCGGCGCTCTTTAAGCGGGTAGGACATTAGCACGTCAATAAACGCTGTCGCCTTCACATCGGCCAGGTCATGGTTAATCAGCCATTGCGAGCGGGCAAATTCCGCGGGGGAAACGAACCAGTCCGGCACCTCAGTAAAGCGTCTGGATTTACCCTTGCCGTCAAACTCGAGAAAGTAAGCCCCATCATCGAAAGCAAAATAGCAGTTTTTAAAGCTTCCGATCGTGGTGTTAACGATGAGCGCCTTCTTAACAAAATCGACCACCTCTGCACCCATGACAAAACGCGTGAGTTCAGAAGAATTGATGACTTCCATTAATGTTTCCACATCTGGAACACCAGGCTTCAGGGAAGAGAACTCATAAAAGATATGTGTCATGTTGCTGACTTCCTGTAGTTATAGAGGTGACAATTACCGAACAAAAAGTTTAACACTTGCGCTAGGTTAAGGCTATTCGCGCAGCGTAGCGGAAAGGATTATGCTAAAGGCTGTTCTTATCACAGCGGTTAACGGAATCGGTATGAATAATAAAAAAAATCTTCTGGATATCAGGGATGTTGGCTTTCGTGTGGGTGATAACACCATCCTTCAGCACGTCGATTTTTGTCTCTCTCCGGGCGAATTTAAACTCATAACCGGCCCCTCCGGCTGCGGCAAAAGCACCCTCCTGAAAATCGTGGCTTCGCTACTGAGTCCAACGGAGGGAACCATCCTGTTTGAAGGGAAAGATATCGCCACGCTTACACCGGAAAGCTATCGCCAGCAGGTGTCATACTGCGTGCAAACGCCGTCCCTGTTTGGCGACACGGTGTACGACAATCTGGTTTTCCCCTGGCACATCCGCAACCAAACGCCCGATCCGAAAAAGTTTGCGGACGATCTGACCCGTTTTGGGCTTCCGCCGGAGACGCTGACCAAATCGACTGCCGAACTGTCAGGCGGGGAAAAGCAGCGCGTCTCGCTGATCCGTAACCTGCAATTCCTGCCGACGGTGCTTTTGCTGGATGAAATCACCAGCGCGCTGGATGACGCTAACAAGCGCAACGTCAATGAGATTATTCATCGCTACGTCCGTGAACAGGATATTGCCGTGCTGTGGGTGACGCACGATTCAAATGAAATTAGCCATGCGGATGATGTCATCACGCTCAGGCCGCAGGGCGGGAAAATGGAGGAGGCTCACCGTGGGTGAACATAACATAACCAACGAATCGCTGGCGTTGTCGATGGTGCTGGTGCTGGTGGCGATTGTGGTCAGCTACCGGGAGAAGCTGGGGCTGGAAAAAGATATTCTGTGGAGTATCGTTCGCGCGGTCATTCAGCTCATCATCGTCGGCTATGTGCTGAAATACATCTTCAACGTCAATCATGCCGTGCTGACCCTGTTGATGGTGCTGTTTATCTGCTTTAACGCGGCATGGAACGCGCAGAAACGCAGTAAATACATCGATAAAGCGTTCCTCTCGTCGTTTATTGCCATCACTACCGGGACCGCGTTAACGCTGGCGGTACTGGTGCTCTCCGGCTCGATAGAGTTTACGCCAATGCAGGTGATCCCCATTTCCGGGATGATTGCGGGCAATGCGATGGTGGCGGTCGGGTTATGCTACAATAATCTGGGGCAACGCTTCAGCAGTGAACAGCAACAGCTTCAGGAGAAGCTAAGCCTGGGCGCGACACCGAAGGTGGCCTCGGCGCGGTTGATCCGCGACAGCATTCGTTCTTCGCTGATCCCAACGGTGGATTCCGCCAAAACCGTGGGTCTGGTGAGCCTGCCGGGCATGATGTCGGGGCTAATTTTTGCCGGTATCGATCCGGTAAAAGCGATTAAATACCAGATTATGGTGACGTTTATGCTGCTCTCTACGGCGAGCCTGTCGACGATTATTGCCTGCTATCTGACCTATCGGAAGTTTTACAACGCGCGCCACCAGCTGGTGGTGACGCAGTTGAAAAAGACGGGGTAATATCGGCTTTTGTAGACCCGGCAGCGTTAGCGCCACCGGGCATTTTTGTTAGTAAAGCAATGCGTACAGCTGACGACGATACTTAGACGCCAGCGCGTCACCGGTGCCGAGCGCGGCCAGGATCTCCTGGAACATCTTTCGCGCCTGACCGTCTGCGGCGCCCAGGTCCTTCTGAAGGTGGCTAAACAGCAGCTCCAGCGCCTCTTCATTACGCCCCACCTGATGAAGCTGAAGCGCCAGCTGGCTTGCCAGCGCGGCATCCGCCGGGTTGTCCGCAACCTGCTGCTGAAGTTGCTGAATTTCAGGGGTATCCGCCGCCTGTTTCAGCAGGTCAATCTGCGCCACCAGGCCCTGATAGCGGGTGTCCTGATCCTGCATCGGCACCGTTTTCAGCACGGCTTCCGCGTCTTCGGGGCGGTGCAGCGCAATCTGGGTCTCTGCCAGCAGCAGACCAATCTGGCTGTTCTGGTTCGACAGCTGCCACGCGTCTTTTAACAGCGGCAGCGCCTCGTCGTACTTGCCTTCCTGCATCAGCGCCATGGCTTCCTGCGCTTTCAGCTCTTCTTCGCGCGGCAGGACTTTATCCAGCAGGGCGCGGATCGCCTCTTCCGGCTGCGGCCCCTGGAAGCCATCCACCGGCTGACCGTTCTGGAACAGGTAGACGGTTGGGATCGCACGCAGGCCAAACTGGGAAGCCACCATCGGTTCGGCGTCACAATCCAGCTTCGCCAGAATGAATTGACCGTTGTACTGCGCGGCAAGGCTTTCCAGGACCGGCGTCAGCTGCAGGCAGTGTTGGCTGCGTTCAGACCAGAAGTAGAACAGCACCGGTGTAGTCATTGACTGTTCGAGTGTCTGTTGCAGGTTAGCTTCAGTTATGTTGACGATATTCTGTACGGACATGCGGCATTCTCTTTTATCGGTTTACTCTTTACATGGGGGTAAGCGTCGTCGCTTCAACTCAACCCTGCAAAATTTTGTCCATCATCTGCCCCGGCAGCAGGCGTTTCAACCAGCCGACGGCATGGGTCACCAGCGTCACCGGATAGCGCATTTTAGGGGTATCGCTCTCAAATGCGTGGCGCACTTTGGCAACCACGGCTTCTGGCCCAAGCGTAAAACGCGCCGCGATACCGGGATTTTCGACCGGTTGGTCCGCCTGCGTCTGGTTAACGTTTTCCGTAAAGCGGGTGCGGATGGGGCCCGGTTCAATCAGGCTGACCTTAATGCCGCTGTGGCGCAGCTCCATGCGCAACGCATCGGACCAGGCTTCAAGCGCATATTTACTGGCAGCGTAAGCCCCGCGTCCCGGCGTGGAGATCAGGCCCATCACCGAGGAGGTCATGACAATCCGCCCTTCGCCGTGCGGCAGCATGGCGGGGAGAAGGCGCATGGTGAGCTGATGCGCCCCAAAAAAGTTTGCGGAGAACTGCTGCTCCAGCTGTTCCCGTGAGAGGGTCTGTAGCGGGCCGTATACGCCATAGCCCGCATTGTTGAACAGGCCGTAAAGCCGGTTGTTGGTCAGGGCGATAACCTCGTCAGCGGCCTGCTCCACGCTCTCTGGCGAATCGAGATCCAGCAAAATGCCGGTAAGTCCCAGCCCTCGCATGCGTTCGACATCCTCGGGTTTGCGGCAGGCTGCAAGCACCCAAAACCCCTGACGTTTCAGTTCAAGGGCGCTTTCAAGGCCAATTCCGCTGGAACATCCTGTTATTAAGACCGATTTTTGCATAACTTTACCTGTCAGGTTCTCAGCTGTTTGACGAGTCATGTTTTACTAAAGGAGCCAGCCGGGTTGCCATCCAGTCGGCAATGAACGGCTGGGCATCGCGATTGGGGTGAATGCCATCATCCTGCATCCACTGGGGTTTCAGATAGACCTCTTCCATGAAAAATGGCAGCAGCGGAATATCAAACTCTTTGGCAAGCTTAGGATAGATCGCGCTAAACGCCTCATTATACCGACGGCCGTAGTTAGCGGGCAGGCGAATTTGCATCAGCAGCGGCTGGGCGTTAGCGGCCTTAATGGTCTGCAAAATAGTCCGCAGCGTTTGCTCCGTTTGCTGTGGCTGGAAGCCGCGCAAACCATCATTACCGCCCAGTTCGACCAATACCCAACGCGGTTGATGCTGCTTAAGCAGGGCAGGCAGGCGCGATAAGCCTTGCTGCGACGTATCGCCGCTGATGCTGCCGTTAACGACAGACGCCCGGGACTGCCATTTATCATTGAGCAGGGCGGGCCAGGCCGCACTGGCGGCCATACGATAGCCCGCGCTCAGGCTGTCGCCCAGAATCAATAACGTGTCCGCAGCCGCCGCGCGGAAGGTCATCAGCATCAAAAACAGGAAGGGCAAATGCCAGCGGAAAACATTGTTGAAGTTCATCGTCTTAAGAAGTCCGTCGGTCAGGGAGAACACGAGCTTTCCATCCTCACCGGAGTTGAACTCGTTGTCAAACGTGCCGAAACCATCGCCCTGATTGGCGAATCCGGTTCCGGTAAGTCCACGCTGCTGGCCATTCTCGCCGGGCTGGACGATGGCAGCAGCGGGGAAGTGAACCTGGTCGGCCAGCCCCTCCACGCGCTTGATGAAGAGGCGCGCGCCGCGCTGCGTGCCCGGCATATCGGGTTTGTCTTTCAGTCATTCATGCTGATCCCAACCCTCAACGCGCTGGAAAACGTTGAGCTGCCCGGCCTGCTGCGCGGTGAAAATACCCGCGAAAGCCGCGATCACGCCAAAGCGTTGCTGGAACAGTTGGGGCTGGGAAAACGTCTCGACCACCTTCCGGCACAGCTTTCCGGCGGTGAGCAGCAGCGCGTGGCGCTGGCCAGGGCGTTTAACGGGCGCCCGGAAGTGCTGTTTGCCGATGAGCCCACGGGCAATCTCGACCGTAAAACCGGGGACAAAATTGCCGATCTGCTGTTTTCCCTCAACCGCGAGCATGGCACCACGCTGATTCTGGTTACCCACGACCCGCAGTTGGCCGCCCGCTGCGACCGCCGCCTGCGGCTGGTGAACGGTGTTCTTCAGGAGGAAGCATGATTGCCCGCTGGTTCTGGCGTGAATGGCGCTCGCCCTCGCTGCTGATTGTCTGGCTGGCGTTGAGCCTGGCGGTGGCCTGCGTGCTGGCGCTCGGCAGCGTCAGCGATCGTATGGAGAAAGGGCTTAGCCAGCAGAGTCGGGAATTTATGGCGGGGGACCGGGCTCTGCAAAGTTCTCGCCCCGTGCCGCCGGGCTGGATTGAGGAAGCGCGCAAAGAGGGGCTGAAGGTGGGAGAGCAAATCACCTTCCAGACCATGACCTTTGCGGGCGACACGCCACAGCTTGCCAGCGTAAAAGCCGTGGATGACATCTACCCGATGTATGGTGATTTACAAACCAGTCCGCCGGGGCTAAAACCGACGGCCGGTACGGTACTGCTGGCATCGCGTCTGATGGCGCTGCTGAACCTGAAACCCGGCGACAGTATCGACGTCGGCGACGCGACCCTCAAAATTGCCGGGGAAGTGGTGCAGGAACCCGACTCCGGATTTAATCCGTTCCAGCTCGCGCCGCGCCTGCTGATGAACACCGCTGATGTGGCGAAAACCAACGCCGTCCAGCCGGGTAGCCGCGTCACATGGCGCTATAAGTTTGGCGGGACGCCTGCTCAACTGGAGGCGTATGAAAAATGGCTCCTGCCTCAGCTCAAGCCGGAACATCGCTGGTACGGGCTGGAGCAGGATGACGGGGCGCTCGGCAAATCCCTTGAGCGTTCTCAGCAGTTTCTGTTGCTGTCGGCGCTGTTAACCCTGCTGCTGGCCATTGCGGCCGTTGCCGTGGCAATGGGGCACTACTGCCGCAGCCGTTACGATCTGGTGGCGATCCTCAAAACCCTCGGCGCGGGCCGGGCACAGCTGCGCAAGCTGATTGTCGGCCAGTGGCTGATGGTGCTGGCGCTGTCGGCTCTGACCGGCGGGGCGATAGGGCTGCTGTTTGAAAAGCTGCTGATGGTGCTGCTCAAACCGGTCCTGCCCGCTGCGCTGCCGCCTGCCAGCCTCTGGCCATGGCTGTGGGCCATCGGCGCGATGACGACGATCTCCCTGCTGGTGGGGTTACGCCCCTACCGGCTGCTGCTCGCCACCCAGCCGCTGCGCGTGCTGCGCCGGGATGTGGTGGCCAGCGTCTGGCCGCTGAAGTTCTATCTGCCGGTGATTATTGCGGTGGCAGTCGGGCTGTTGGCCTGGCTGATGGGCGGCAGTACGCTGCTGTGGGCGGTGCTGGCGGGCGCGGTGGTGCTGGCGCTGCTGTGCGGCGTAGTGGGCTGGGTACTGCTTAATGTGCTGAGTAAGCTGACAGTTAAATCACTCCCCATACGGTTAGCGGTTAACCGACTGCTGCATCAGCCGTGGTCCACGCTCAGCCAGCTCTCGGCATTTTCGCTGTCGTTTATGCTGCTGGCGCTTCTGCTGGTGCTGCGCGGGGATCTGCTGGATCGCTGGCAGCAGCAGCTTCCGCCGGAAAGCCCGAACTATTTCCTGATCAACATTGCTCCCGAACAGGTGACGCCGCTGAAGGGGTTCCTGTCTGAGCATCACATTATTCCGGAATCGTTCTATCCGATCGTGCGCGCCCGCCTGACGCAGATCAACGGCCAGTCCACGGAGGGAAATAAGGATGAATCGCTCAACCGCGAGCTCAACCTGACCTGGCAGGCGAAACGTCCGGACCATAACCCGATCGTTGCCGGCACCTGGCCGCCGAAAGCGGGGGAAGTGTCGATGGAGGAGGGGCTGGCGACACGCCTGAACGTGAAGCTCGGCGATAGCGTGACCTTTACCGGTGATACCCAGGATTTCACCGCCAAAGTCACCAGCCTGCGCAAAGTGGACTGGGAAAGCCTGCGGCCAAATTTCTTCTTCATCTTCCCGCCGGGCGCGCTGGACGGACAGCCCCAGAGCTGGCTGACCAGCTTCCGCTGGGAAAACGGCAACGGCATGCTGACGCAACTGAACCGGGAATTTCCGACGGTGAGCCTGCTGGATATCGGCGCGATCCTCAAACAGGTCGGGCAGGTGCTGGAACAGGTGAGCCGCGCCCTGGAGGTGATGGTGGTGCTGGTGACCGTCTGCGGCCTATTGCTGCTGCTGGCGCAGGTGCAGGTCGGCATGCGTCAGCGTCATCAGGAGCTGGTGGTCTACCGCACGCTGGGGGCCAGTAAACGGCTGCTGCGCGCCACGCTGTGGAGCGAATTTGCCCTGCTCGGGCTGGTGGCGGGCCTGGTGGCGGCCATCGGGGCGGAAACCGCACTGGCGGTGCTTCAGACGAAAGTCTTTGATTTTCCATGGGAGCCTGACTGGCGGCTGTGGTTAACGTTGCCCGTCTGCGGCGCGGTGCTGCTGTCCCTGTGCGGTGGCTGGCTCGGGACGCGGCTGTTGAAAGGTAAAGCGCTGTTCCGCCAGTTTGTCAGCTAGTTTACTTGCGTGAAGATGACGCACCGGCATTTCTGCTGGTGTGTCATCGCTTAATAGCGCAAATCGTTAATACCCATGCATTTAGTAGCACAAAACATTAAAAACCCGCCCACACAGCCCGAATTTTTCCGGTTAATATTCACCAGCTAAATATTTAGCAGCGTGTCTATCAAGGAAAAATAATGACTATAAGAAAAACAGCGCTGGCGACAACGATCGGCGCAGCAGTGGCATTGGCTTCTTTCGCATCTCAGGCGGAAATCACCCTTCTGAAACAGGATCCGCAGGCGGGTAACCCGCTGAGCCGTCTGAACTTCACCGTTGGCGGCAGCATCCGTCCTCAGTTCCAGAACATGACCGGTGACGACGGCAAAAACGGCTACAAGCGTAACGGCTTTGACGGCGGTACCCGTTTCCGTTTCGCGGCAGACTACTACCTGTTCGATGACATCAGCTGGATCACCTACTACGAGCTGGGTGTGAACATTCCGGCGCAGTTTAACTGGGATAACCACTACGCCGACGGCGCGCACGATACTTCACGCCGTATGCTCTACACCGGTCTGAAGAGCGACACCTGGGGTACGCTGACCTTCGGCCAGCAGAACAGCGTGTACTATGACGTGGTGGGCGCGAAAACCGATATCTGGGACTACGACATGATTGGTCAGGCGCCGGGTAACGGGATCAACGGCGACTACGACGGCTCTTACCGTTCACGCCAGATGCTGAAGTACAAGAAAACCGTGGGCGATGCTGACATCTACGCATCCTATCTGTTTGAAGACAGCGAATACCTGCCGGGCAACGGCCTGCGCTACAAGCGTAAAGGCGGCGGTTCACTGGGTATCGATTACCACCTGACCACCGATCTGACCTGGGGCGCAGCGTGGAACTACACCCGCGCGGACATGCGTAATCCGGACAACGGCGACAGCAAATCCTACGACCAGAACATTCTCGGCACCGCACTGAGCTGGACGCCGGATAACTGGACCTTCTCCGCAGGCGGCGGCTGGTATCAGAACTTCATGACCACCAAAAAAGTGTCCGTTAACGACTACTTCGTCGGTGATGCATGGGGTATTGAATACTTCGCAGGATACAAATTCCCGGTCGGTCAGTATGCG
This sequence comes from Enterobacter sp. CCUG 70166, assembly GCF_020224095.1. Taxonomy (NCBI): domain Bacteria; kingdom Pseudomonadati; phylum Pseudomonadota; class Gammaproteobacteria; order Enterobacterales; family Enterobacteriaceae; genus Enterobacter; species Enterobacter sp. CCUG 70166. The sequence continues at coordinate 92,283 of NZ_NRIQ01000001.1, read as the reverse complement.
GTGAAATCCATTCAGCCGTACTTCATGGGCGACCGCATTGAGTACGTGAACGGCCGTAACTACCAGCGCATCGACAACGGCGTAGGTATCAGCGTCCAGCTGGACTACGGTTTCCGCGTGGATTACGAACACGTGTTCACCTCCAGCACCGACAACCTGGGCGACATGAACCTGGTGCGTCTGCGTTACGACTTCTAAGTGGTTTGTTCCCCGGTGGCGCTGCGCTTACCGGGGCTACAAAAGCACGCGTAGGCCGGGTAAGGCGTAGCCGCCACCCGGCTTTTTTCAGCGATCAAGCCACTCGGCAATTTCTTCGTACGTCCCGCGAAAAACAATCTTCTCCGCTTTCTTCTCCAGCTGATAGCCGTACATCGGGTCGTAATAGTCCTTCAGCAGCGGCACAAGCCAGCTGAAGTGCGCGTCAGTGCTTCCAGAGCGCTGTTGTTCCAGCAGCGCGGAATCTAATAGCGCGGTAAATTCCGCGAATCGTTGCAGCCCCAGACGACGGCGGATGGCGAACAGGCCGTGATGCAGGTATTCGCTGTAGGCTTTCCAGCCCGCTTCTTCACCGTAGGCGGCAAAAAAATCGGCCCACATGTGGTCGAAATACTCTTCGCGCAGGCGCTCAAGACGGATCTCAAACGGATCTTCGACCACCACGACAGGCGCTTCCGCCATGCGGTCGCGCAGGCACTCCGGCAGGTGGTTAGAGCCAATCATCCGGCCCTCATCCTCCAGCACCCAGCGCGCGGCATCTTTTTTTAGCAGCTCGACGGCAAGGTGATTCTCGAAGCTCGCCTGAGAAAGTTGCGGGGTGAGCGTGCGGCCAAATGACGAGCCGCGATGGTGCGCCAGCCCTTCCAGATCGATGCCCTGCGCATGCTGCTTCACCAGCAGCGTTTTGCCGTTTCCGGTACAGCCACCGATAAGCACCATCGGTTTTTGTGACTGCTCAATCGTCACCTGAATTGCCGTCTGGCGCAGGGCCTTATAGCCGCCGCGGATCAGCGGATAATCGATTCCCGCCTCTTTAAGCCAGGCCTGGGAGATATGTGAGCGCTGGCCACCGCGCGCGCAGCAAAGGTAGCCCTCAGGATGGGCCAGGCTGGCTTCGCGCCAGGCGTTGATGCGCGCCTCTCGCGTCTCGCCGTTGACTAGGCTATGGCCGAGCGTCAGTGCGGCGTCCGGACCCTGGCGTTTATAGCAGGTGCCGACGGCGGCACGCTCGTCGTCGTTCATTAAGGGCAGGTTGAGTGCGGCGGGCATCGCACCCTGGACAAATTCGATCGGCGCGCGAACGTCGATTAAAGGGGTATCGGACGCGAGGATCGCGCGATAGTCCGTTCCATCGTTCATGGTGGTTCCAGAAGAAAGCTAAGCAGCAATGGGCGGGAATTGTACGCCGGGGAAGGGGAAGGTCAACTCCCCGGCGGGGGTTACTTACTTCAGTTTTGACTGCGCCCAGACAATCCCGCTCGCGTATTCTGGCGGCAGCAGGGGAACAATCGCTTCCAGCGTGGCGCTCAGGCGGTCCGTGTCGGTATCGTTCAGGTTCAGGTGGCCGACCTTACGACCCGGGCGCACCGCTTTGTCGTACCAGTGCAGGTGCACCAGCGGCAGCTTCAGCCAGTCGTAGTTCAGATCGGTGCCGATCAGGTTGATCATCACCGACGGGCTGGTCACCACCGGCTGCGGCAGCGGCAGGTCAGTGATGGCGCGCAGGTGCAGCTCGAACTGGCTGATGGAGGCACCGTTTTGCGTCCAGTGGCCGCTGTTGTGCACGCGCGGCGCAAGTTCGTTGATCAGCAGACCCGATGGCGTGACGAAACACTCCATCGCCATTACGCCCACATAGCCCAGCTCATGCATGATGGCAGAGAGCATCTCTTCCGCCTGCGCCTGCTGGTCAGCATTGGCCTGCGGGAAGGCGACGCTGGTGCGCAGAATCCCGTCCTGATGCAGGTTATGCGTTAGCGGGTAAAAAACGGTGTGCCCGTCATGCCCGCGCGCGCCCACCAGCGACACTTCACCGCTGAAGTTTATGCCCTGCTCAACGATGCACTCGCCGTAGCAGTCGTCCGGCAGCTCGGCGGTGTCGTTCGCGCGCAGGCGCCACTGCCCGCGACCGTCGTAGCCGCCGACACGACGCTTCACGATCGCCAGATCGCCCAGCATGGCGAAGACGTCATTCCACTCGCTTTTGTCGGACAACAGCTGCCACGGCGCGGTCGCAAGGCCGAGCTTGTCGAACAGCTGCTTTTGCGTGAGACGGTCGGCGATGATCGGGAAGACGTCGCGGTTCACAAAGGCGTTATGGCGCGCCAGCTCGCGGGTCAGGGCGGTTTCCGGCCAGCGTTCAATTTCGGCGGTGATCACGCTCTGATGGAACGGCACGGCTTCCGGCTCGGCGTCCAGCCCGACGGGCCAGACGGCAATACCCAGCGGCTCACCGGCCTGACGCAGCATCCGGCCAAGCTGACCATTACCAAGAACGCAAACCTGCTTCATGCTGCACCCCGCGGATCCGGGTTATCCAGCACCTCGTCGGTCTGGGCTTTACGCCACTCCGCCAGGCGTTGATGTAAGTCATTATCATGCGTCGCGAGGATCTGCGCGGCCAGCAGGGCGGCATTTGCGGCACCCGCCTTACCAATCGCCAGCGTACCGACAGGGATACCGCGCGGCATCTGGACGATAGAGTACAGGCTATCAACCCCGCTTAACGCGGCGCTCTGTACCGGCACGCCCAGTACCGGCACCAGGGTTTTGGCGGCAATCATGCCCGGCAGATGTGCTGCGCCGCCCGCACCGGCAATGATCACCTCGTAACCGTTCTCTTCGGCGCTTTCGGCGAAGCTGAACAGTTTATCCGGCGTACGGTGCGCGGAAACCACTTCGACGTGGTGCGGAACATTCAGGATTTCAAAGATTTCGGCGGCGAACTGCATGGTAGCCCAGTCGCTTTTGGACCCCATCACGATGGCGACACGCGCCGGATTATTGCGGGAAGACATGCGTCTTAAAACTCCTGTGGTGCGGAACACACTGCTTTCGAGGGCACAGAGAATAGCATGTAATACCGGCAAGGAAAACGGTTGCGTGGTCGTGAAATGGGCGAAAAAACGAGGAGGGTTAGAACGGGAAGGCGATCAGTTCCACACCTTCCGGCGTGACTTTGACCATCGATCCTTCGCTGTGCCAGGCGCCTAAAACCACGCGATGGGCGGGCTCGCCGTTGGCGATAAGGGAATGCACATCGGGACGATGGGTATGGCCGTGGATCAGCCACTGAACGCGATGCTTCTCCATCACCTTCACTACCGCCTGCGGGTTGACGTCCATGATGGTCATCGATTTGCTGCTATTGGCGGCCTTGCTGCCCGCGCGCATTCTGGCGGCGATGCGGTTGCGAATAAACAGCGGCAGGGCGAGGAACACTTTCTGGATCCACGGGGTGTGAACTTTGGCGCGAAACGCCAGGTAGCCGGTATCGTCAGTGCAGAGCGTGTCGCCGTGCATGATCAGAATATTGCGGCCATAGAGGTCAAGCACCTGCTCTTCCGGCAGCAGCGTCATGCCGCTCTCGCGGGCGTAGCGCTGGCCGATCAGGAAATCACGGTTGCCGTGAATGAAATAGCAGGGGACGCCGGAATCCACCAGCGCTTTAATGGCCGCTGCCATCTCACGGTGCAGCGGGTTCGGATCGTCGTCGCCTATCCAGGCCTCAAACAGGTCACCCAGAATGTACAGCGCATCGGCGCTTTTCGCTTCACCGCGTAAAAAACGCAGAAAACCGGCGGTTATCGCCGGTTCTTCTGTTTGCAGATGCAGATCCGCAATAAAGAGTGTCGCCACGAATTACTCGCTGACGGTCACGCTTGTGATCACAACGTCTTCTTTAGGAACGTCCTGGTGCATACCGCTGCGGCCAGTAGAAACGGCTTTGATCTTGTCGACCACGTCCATGCCTTCAACCACTTCTGCGAATACGCAGTAGCCCCAGCCTTGCAGGCTTTCGCCAGAGAAGTTCAGGAAGTCGTTGTCCGCCACGTTAATGAAGAACTGTGCGGTAGCAGAGTGCGGGGCCTGAGTACGGGCCATTGCCAGCGTACCGCGGGTGTTTTTCAGGCCGTTGTTCGCTTCGTTTTTGATCGCTTCTTTCGTCTCTTTCTGGCGCATGCCAGGCTCGAAACCGCCGCCCTGGATCATAAAGCCGTTGATCACACGGTGGAAAATAGTGTTGTTGTAGAAACCTTCGCGGCAGTAGTCCAGGAAGTTTTTAACTGTTTCAGGCGCTTTGTCATCAAAGGTTTTGATTACGATATCGCCATGATTAGTGTGGAAAGTAACCATTTTTGCATCCTGTTCCGTTATTGTGGTGCGTCGACCCGTGCTCGGGTCACATATAGGGGCTTGTTATAGCATAACCACAGGACACGATCACCTTGCATTGTGTGCTGACCGTGCTCCGAATTATGGGTATTATAAGGAACAAACAATCCACACACGTGTTTACATGGAATCTTCGATGTTAAAAATCTTTAATACAATGACGCGCCAAAAAGAGGAATTTAAACCTATCCATGCCGGGGAAGTCGGCATGTACGTGTGTGGTATTACGGTTTACGATCTCTGTCATATCGGCCATGGCCGTACCTTTGTCGCGTTCGACGTGGTGTCCCGCTACCTGCGCTTCCTGGGCTATAACCTGAAGTATGTGCGCAACATCACCGACATCGACGACAAAATCATTAAACGTGCTAATGAAAATGGCGAAAGCTTTGTCGCGCTGGTGGATCGCATGATCGCCGAAATGCACAAGGATTTTGATGCCTTGAATATTCTGCGCCCGGATAGCGAGCCGCGTGCGACCCACCATATTCATGAAATCATTGAGATCACCCAAAAGCTGATCGAGCGCGGTCACGCCTATGTGGCAGACAACGGCGACGTGATGTTCTCGGTGCCGACGGACCCAACCTACGGTGCGCTTTCCCGCCAGGATCTGGACCAGCTCCAGGCCGGTGCACGCGTGGACGTGGTTGACGTGAAGCGTAATCCGATGGACTTCGTGCTGTGGAAGATGTCCAAAGCGGGCGAACCGAGCTGGCCATCCCCGTGGGGCGAAGGGCGTCCGGGCTGGCACATTGAATGTTCCGCGATGAACTGCAAACAGCTGGGCAACCATTTCGACATTCACGGCGGCGGTTCGGATCTGATGTTCCCGCACCACGAAAACGAAATCGCGCAGTCCACCTGTGCTCACGGCGGCGAGTACGTGAACTACTGGATGCACTCCGGGATGGTGATGGTTGACCGCGAGAAGATGTCGAAATCGCTGGGTAACTTCTTCACCGTGCGCGACGTGCTGAAGTATTACGACGCGGAAACCGTGCGCTACTTCCTGATGTCCGGCCACTATCGCAGCCAGCTGAACTACAGCGAAGAGAACCTGAAGCAGGCGCGCGCTGCGCTGGAGCGTCTGTATACCGCACTGCGCGGCACCGACAGGTCTGTTCCGGCCGCTGGCGGCGAGGCGTTCGAAGCCCGCTTCGTTGAGGTCATGAACGACGACTTCAACACGCCGGAAGCCTACTCCGTGCTGTTCGACATGGCGCGTGAGGTGAATCGCCTGAAGTCAGAAGATATGGCGGCGGCGAATGCGCTGGCGTCTCATCTGCGTAAGCTCTCTTCCGTGCTCGGCCTGCTGGAGCAGGACCCGGACGTGTTCCTGCAAAGCGGCGCGCAGGCGGACGACGGTGAAGTAGCGGAAATTGAAGCACTGATTAAAGCGCGTCTGGAAGCGCGTCAGGCGAAAGACTGGGCGGCGGCGGATGCGGCGCGTAACAGTCTGACCGAGATGGGTATTATTCTGGAAGATGGCCCGCAGGGCACCACCTGGCGTCGTAAGTAATTTTCCCCTCACCCTAACCCTCTCCCACAGGGAGAGGGGATGGTTAGGTTTTCTCCCTCTCCCTGTGGGAGAGGGCTGGGGTGAGGGCATCAGCGCGCACGTTTTCTCCACCATAACACTCCCATCAGCACCATCCCCGGCAGCCACACCCACAGCAGTTCCGAGATAATCACCTGATGCCCGTACGGCGTGGTATAGCGCGACAGTGCAAACGGCGCGACCTTAATCACCTGCCACGGTGCAAAGAAGCGCTCATCTGACCAGGGCCACAGCCAGCCGACGCCTTTCCCGCCGGTGGTAATCGAATCCAGCAGGCTGTGCGACAGCAGCGACACGGTTAAAAACAGCCAGCAGCGCGACAGGCTGGCCCGGAACCATCGACGCCCAGCCAGCACGCAAAGTATGGGCACTACCAAGGCAAACAGCAGCGAATGAGTGAAACCGCGGTGGCCGAAAATATTCCCGTAGGCGACACCGAATTTAAACGCCAGTACGTCAGCGTCAGGCAGCATGGCGAGGACGATCCCGGCAAACAGCAGGCGGGGTGGGATGACTTTGGTTCCGAGCCCTAAGCCCAGACACAGAGGTACGGCAGCGTGGGTGATAACGGTAGGCATTGCATTTATCCATGGCAAATCATGGAAATATAGCAGTCATCTCGCGCTAAAAGACCCATGCTAAATTCTGAATTTACGCCGATTCCCGCGCGATAAGCTGGCCGGAGAGGGTAATACGCTGCGTTTGCAGATCCGGCTCCTTCAGCCTGCGGATCATCAGCCCTGCCGCCTGGCGGCCGGTCTCTTCACTGGCAGACGAAACGTAAGTCAGTGACGGCGACGTGAGATTAACGTGGAGCATATCTTCAAAACCAATCAGCGCCACCTGCTGGGTTAAAAACACGTCTTTGCCCACCGTGCGCCCCACCTGGTGAATGCCGGAGATCGAACCGATCATCGCGTCCGGCGAATGGCAGAGCAGGGCGGTAATCGTGTTGTTCTTCTCCAGCAGCTGGCGAGTCGCCATGGCCGCCGCCTGCGTATCATCGGTGCAGGCGGGAGAATATTCCTCACGCCAGACCAGGCCGTTCTGCGTCATCGCGCTGCGAAAACCGAGCAGGCGCTGCTCGCGAATACGGCACCCGTCGCGCCCGCCAATGTAGGCGATGGTGCGGTGCCCGCGCTCGATAAGATAACGCGCGGCCAGGTTCGCCGCCTGGCGGTTATCGCGCATCACCAGATTGCATTTCTCTTCCAGCAACGACTGCGAAACCGCCACAAGCGGCAGCGGGCATTGGCGAATGTGTTCCGGGAGAGAGGCGGCGCGGGTGTCCGACGCCAGATAGATGACGCCCGCCACGCCCTGCTGCTTAAATGAGAGCAGGGTACGCTCAAGATGTTCGTCGTCGTTCAGCGGCTGACCGAGAAAAACCATATAACCCTGTTTCTCCAGCTCCTGAACGATGCTCGCCATCACTTTGATGGAAAAGCTGTCGCTGAAGTCCCGCAGGATCAGGCCGATTAAGTTGGAGGTGTTGGCGCGAAGGTTGGCAGCGGCGACGTTATGAACATAGCCCAGCGTTGTGATGGCGGCATTGACCTTCCCGATCGTCGCCTCTGAGATTTTCCCTTTCTGGCGCAGCACCAGCGACACGGTAGAAACCGACACGCCCGCATGCTTTGCAACATCAATAATGCTGACTTTCTTCAAAACCGCTCCCTGAAATTTACCGATTATCAGCCAGATAAGAGGCGTACCCCAGCGTACAGGAGACGCCTCCTTCAGGCATCTTATTATTTGCCAATCATCGTGGACATGGTCTGGGCGATAAACTGTGCTCTGGCCCCGAAAATCACCTGTATCCCGTTGTCGCCAACAAACACCACGCCGCGTGCGCCCAGCCCGTTCAGCCCGTCCCGGTCCACCGCTTCGCTCTTAGCCACTTCCAGACGCAAACGCGTGATGCAGGAGCCGACAGAATCAATGTTCTGCGCACCGCCCAGCAGGCCGATGATTTCGGTGGCAAGTTCGGAATCGGACTTGTCATTTGCGCTGGCGGTCACTTCGGTGCGGCCCGGCGTTTTCACGTCGAAACGGCGGATCACGAAGCGGAAGGTGAAATAGTAAATCAGGGCCATTGGGATACCGATGATAATGGCGCTCAGGAAGTTGGTCTGATAGCCGTTAAACGACGGCAGGATCCCGAACGACAGGTAGTCGATAAAGCCCGCCGAGAACGACTTGGCGATGTGCGCATGCAGCAGGTACATGGTCATGTACGCCAGGCCCGCCATGATGGCGTTGAAGACGTAAAGGATCGGCGCCACGAAGATAAAGGTGAACTCTACCGGCTCGGTGATGCCCGTCAGGAAGCAGGTGAGGGCGGCGGAGAAGAGAATACCGGCCGCGATTTTCTTATTCTTCGTGTGCGCTTCATGGTACATCGCAAGGCACGCCGCAGGCAGCGCGAACAGCATCAGCGGGAACTCGCCCTGCATGAATTTCCCGGCGTTCTGGTAGGTATCGCTGCTGAAGGATTTCACCCCCTCTTCGAGCATCTTGAACCAGATGGTCTGGTCGCCGTGGATCACCTGACCCGCCTGGGTAGTGTAATCCCCGAACGAATACCAGAAGGAGGGATACCAGATGTGGTGCAGGCCGAGCGGGATCAACGCGCGCTCCACCAGCCCGAAGATAAAGGTCGAGGCCGCCTGGTTATCGCCGTTCACCACCACGGACAGGGCGTCGATCCCGGACTGAATATGCTGCCACACGTACGGCAACAGCAGGCCGAGCAGGAACGACAGAAATGCCGTCGCAATCGCCACAAAACGCTTCCCGGAGAAGAAGCCGAGGAATTCCGGCAGCTGCATGGTGTGGAAGCGGTTGTAGCACCAGGCCGCGAGAATACCGCAGATCAGGCCGCCAAAGACGCCCATTTGCAACGTCGGAATGCCGACGACCATGGCGTATTTCCCGCCTTGGGAGGCCATTTCCGGCGTAATGCTCAGCACGGTGCTGATGGTGATGTTGGTGACAAACACCGAGACCGCCGCAGAGAGTGCCGCAATGCCGGATTCCGAAGCCAGACCGACGGCAGAGCCGATGGCGAACAGCATCGGCAGGTTATCAAAGATAACCCCGCCGGCGTTCATCATCAGCGGCAGGTGGAACTTATCGCCGAAGGCCAGCAGCAGGCCCGCAGCGGGAAGCAGTGAAATTGGCAGCATTAAGGCGCGACCAATCATCGATAACTTAGACAGCGATTTAACAAACCCTGATATCAGACTCATGCTGATTTCCCCCGAGTAGCGCTTTTTCGCGCTGTTATTGTAAGTAGAACGTTTTAGTAGAACGTTCTACTTATCGTGGGGAAAGTCTGAAAATCGCGCAACATAATTTTCACGTTTCGCCAGAGGGAATAGTGATTATTTGAAGTTGATCGATAATTAACCGTGATGGGTGTGAGGGGATGTTTATCCCCTCTCCCTGTGGGAGAGGGTTAGGGTGAGGGCATCAGACAGCTCAGGCCGTCACGGTCACGCTCTGACCTGCAAAGCTCACGGTCTGGCCCGCGACAATTTTGCAGCGCTTGCGGGTTTCCACCGTGCCGTCTACTTTTACCTGCCCGTCGGCGATGACGATTTTCGCCTGCGCACCGCTTTCGCTCCAGCCTTCCAGCTTCAGCAGATCGCACAGCTCAACGTGCGGATGTTTACCTAAAGAAAAAGTTGCCATGATTACGCGTCCTCTACGTCGTGATACTCCTCGCACGCCTGCAAGGTATTCTGAATCAGTGTTGCGACCGTCATCGGGCCTACGCCGCCCGGGACCGGAGTAATATAGGATGCGCGCGCTGCGGCATCTTCATACACCACGTCGCCAACCACTTTGCCGTTTTCCAGACGGTTAATACCCACGTCCACGACGATTGCGCCCTCTTTGATCCACTCGCCCGGAATAAAGCCCGGCTTGCCGACCGCAACGATCAGCAGATCGGCGTTTTCGACGTGATGACGCAGGTTTTTGGTGAAGCGGTGGGTGACGGTGGTGGTGCAGCCCGCCAGCAGCAGCTCCATGCTCATCGGGCGGCCCACGATGTTGGAGGCGCCAATCACCACGGCGTTCAGGCCATAGGTGTCGATGTTATAACGCTCCAGCAGCGTCACGATGCCGCGCGGGGTGCACGGACGCAGGCGCGGCGCGCGCTGGCACAGGCGGCCCACGTTATACGGATGGAAACCGTCAACGTCTTTGTCCGGCGCGATACGCTCCAGCACCTTCACGTTGTCGATGCCCGCAGGCAGCGGCAGTTGAACCAGAATGCCGTCGATCTCTTTATCGGCATTCAGGGTGTCAATCAGTTCCAGCAGTTCTGCTTCGCTGGTGGTTTCCGGCAGATCGTAAGAGCGGGAGACGAACCCCACCTCTTCACACGCTTTGCGTTTGCTGCCGACATAAATTTGCGAAGCCGGGTTGCTGCCAACCAGCACTACGGCCAGCCCTGGGGCGCGTTTTCCGGCAGCTTTACGCGCCTTCACTTTTTCCGCAACCTCAGAGCGCACCTGCTGCGCAATCGTTTTACCGTCAATAATCTTTGCTGCCATCAGAGAGAAGATTCCGTCTGTAACGTTAGAAAGGGGGGATTACCTGTATTTTGTCAGAAGCGAGCGCCGCTGTCAGTCACCCTTTACGAGATTTCATCGATGGCCCGCAAAACCCCTTCTCAGGGCATGGTCAATTTCTTAGAGGCGAATAGGATGTGACCTGGCAAAATGGCAGCGTTTTGACATATTACAAAATAGATTCCTGAGCTACTTTGTCCTCTCCGAAATAAGCCTTCAATTTTTTAATTGAACGTATTTCTTATTCCCGAATATGCGCGGGAAGGGTTATTTACATTTTAAAGGAATAGACATGAAACTCAGCAACATTGCTTCTACTGTTATTGCAACTCTGGCCCTGGTCGCGGGTGCCGCTCACGCAGAAGATCCGGTAGCACCTGTATCTGTAAACGGTGGTACGGTGCATTTTAAAGGTGAATTAGTGAATGCCGCGTGTTCAGTGAATACTGACTCTTCAGAGCAGACGGTTAATCTCGGCCAGTACCGTACCGCAAAATTCACTAAAGTGGGTGACACCACCTCCAATATTCCCTTCACCATCGAACTGAACGACTGCGATCCTGCGGTAGCGAAAACCGCTGCTGTCGCGTTTACCGGCCAGATCGACGCCACCGACAAAACGCTGCTGGCGGTAAGCTCCGGTAACAACGACAACTCCGCGAAGGGCGTAGGCATTGAGATCCTCGACAGCAAATCCTCCACGCTGACCCCGGACGGTGCAACCTTCTCTGCGGCGCAGAACCTGATTGAAGGGACTAACACCCTGAACTTCACCGCGCGCTATAAAGCCACGGCGGCGACCACCGCGCCGGGCCAGGCAAACGCGGACGCAACATTCGTAATGAAATACGAGTAATGCCTGAGTACAGGGATGTGGCTGGCCTCAGGGAAGAGGTCTTTTGATCGCCTATACCGGGAGCGAAGGATGACAAGGACTGGGATACTGCTGTGTGCCCTTGCGATTGCCTCAGCAGTAAACGCACATACCGTTGTCATAGACGGCGGCAAAGTACACCTCAGGGGAGAGCTGGTTAACGGCGGCTGCGCCGTGGCCCCGGACAGCCAGAATATGCGCGTGGATATGGGGCAATACCGCACAAACGCCTTTTCCGGCGTCGGCAGCTTTTCCACGGTTAATGTGCCTTTCACCGTACGTCTGCTGGATTGCAGCGTGGACGTCTCCCGCACCGTGGGGATCCAGTTCCAGGGAGTGACACCGGCAGAAGACCCGCAGGTTTTCCTGGCGACATCGCGGCCGGGGGGAAATGCGGTCAGCAGTGGTGTCGGACTGGCGCTTTTTGACGAACAGCAACGTCAGATCATCCCGAACGCGACGGCAGTGAGCTGGTTACCCATTAACACCCGCGAGCTGGTATTTCATTTCAGCGCCCGCTACCGGGCTATTTCCGAACACCTTGTACCAGGCACTATTCAGTCGAATGTCTGGTTTACGTTGATTTATCCCTGACGCCTGCGAACTAATTATTAAAGGTACGGTTGTGATGAACACCCTGATTAAACCTGGACTGTTTTTAACTTTTATTTTGATGATGGTTTCTGCCAGCGCGAATGCATCCGGCGGAATTGCGCTGGGCGCGACGCGCGTTATTTATCCGGCCGATGCAAAACAAACGTCGCTGGCGATCACCAACAGCAATAAACAAGAGCGCTATTTAATTAACGCGTGGATAGAAAATGCCAACGGGCAAAAGGAAAAAACCTTTGCCGTCACGCCGCCGCTGTTTGTCAGCGAGCCGGCCAGCGAAAACACCCTGCGCATTATCTACGCAGGCCCGGCGCTGCCTGCCGATCGCGAATCACTCTTTTACATGAACGTCAAAGCGATTCCCTCCGTCAGCAAAAAACATCAGGACGGCAACAACGTCCTGCAACTGGCCATTCTGTCACGCATCAAGCTGTTTGTTCGCCCGGCTAACCTGGCGATGCCGCCGGAAGAGGCGCTCTCACAGCTGCGTTTTGAGCGCGTCGGCAACCATCTTAAGGTGAGCAATGCCTCGCCGTATTACGTCACGCTGGTCAATCTGAAGCTCGGCGGTCAGACGCTGGAGAACCTGATGGTTGCCCCTAAAAGCTCGGCGCAGCAGGTGCTGCCTGCCGCAGCGAGCGGCACGCTCTCCTGGCAGAGTGTGAATGACTACGGTGCCATTACGCCGGCGCGTAGCGTCAGCCTGTGAGCAGAGACAGGGCGATGAACACTCAATGGCGTTACTGCCCGGTTGCGCTGGCACTGATGGCAACGCTCTGGCCACACGCTGGCTGGGGTGAAAGCTACTTTAACCCGGCGTTTCTCTCCGATGACGCGGCGAACGTGGCGGATTTGTCGCGTTTTGAGAAAGGCCACCAGCAGGCACCGGGCGTCTATCGCGTCGATATCTGGCGTAACGATGAGTTTATCGGCACCCAGGACGTGCGGTTTGAGCAAGCCGACAACACGCCGCCGGTCGCGGGCGGTTTGTCGCCGTGCATTACGCGCGCGATGCTCGATCGCTTTGGCGCCAATATCGCCGCCTTCCCGGAACTGAGCAACGTGCAGGGCGAGACCTGCGTTCCGCTCACCACGGCTATTCCGGGCAGCGAAACGGCGTTCAACTTCGCCTCGTTGCGCCTTAACGTCAGTCTGCCTCAGGTGGCGATGCAAAACAGCGCCCGCGGGTATATTCCGCCTGAACAGTGGGATGAAGGCATCCCCGCCGCGCTGCTGAACTACAGCTTCACCGGCAACCGGGGCAGCGACGACGACAGCTACTATCTGAACCTGCAAAGCGGGTTGAACTATGGCGCCTGGCGATTACGCAATAACGGCGCGTGGCGTTATACTGAAAGCAACGGCCAGCGGCACAGCAGCTGGCAAAATATTGGCACCTGGGCGCAGCGTACGGTCATTCCGCTAAAAAGCGAGCTGGTGCTCGGCGACAGCAACACCGGTAACGATGTCTTCGACAGCGTCGGTTTTCGCGGTGGTCGGCTCTATTCGTCCGACAGCATGTATCCGGACAGCCTGCAAGGCTACGCGCCTACCGTACGCGGAATCGCCCGCACCCCTGCCAAAGTGGTTATCCGCCAGAACGGATACGTGATTTACCAGAGCTATGTGCAGCCGGGGGCTTTTGCGATAACTGACCTTAACCCGACCTCCTCAAGCGGTGACCTGGAGGTGACGGTGGAAGAGAAGGACGGCAGCCAGCAGCGCTACACCGTCCCGTATTCCACCGTTCCGTTGCTTCAGCGTGAAGGACGCTGGAAATACGATCTGGTGGCAGGGGACTATCGCAGCGGCAACAGCGAGCAGGACACGCCGTTCTTTACTCAGGGTACGATGATTGCGGGTCTTGCCGACGGCTACACGCTGTACGGCGGAACGCAACTGGCCTCGCGCTATACCGCCATCGCCATTGGCGCGGGAAAAAACCTCGGTGACTGGGGGGCGGTGTCACTTGACCTCACCCATGCCCGCAGCCAGCTTGCCGATGACAGCCGCCATGAAGGGCAGTCTCTGCGGTTCCTGTACGCAAAATCCCTTAACGGATTCGGCACCAACTTCCAGCTGCTGGGCTATCGCTACTCGACCAAAGGCTTCTACACCCTCGACGATGTGGCCTGGCGCACAATGGAAGGCTACCAGTATGGCGACGATCAGGACGATGACGGCGTGCCGGACGTGCAGAGCTATCACAACCTGACGCTGAATAAAAAAGGACGTTTCCAGCTCAATATCTCCCAGTCTCTTGGCGATTACGGCTCGGTGTACGTGTCGGGCAGCCAGCAAAGTTACTGGGGCACCAGCGAGTCCAACGTCTGGTATCAGCTCGGCTACGCAGGCGGGGTGAAAGGGGTCAGCTACGCCTTATCCTGGTCATGGAACAAGGCCGTCGGCATTGAAGGAACTGACCGGATCGCCTCGTTTAACGTCTCCGTCCCGTTCAGCCTGTTCACCCGTCACGGCTACCGTCGCGATAACGCGATCGACCGGGCCTATGCCACGGCCTCAGCCAGCCGCAACAGCGACGGTGATACCAGCTGGCAGACCGGGATCAGCGGAACGCTGCTCCAGGATCGTAACCTGAACTACAGCGTCACGCAGGGTCACACCAGCAATAACGGTGCCAGCGGCAGCGCCAGCGCTAACTGGCAGGCAACGTACGGTACGCTGGGCGTGGGCTACAACTACACGCGGGATCAGCACGACCTCAACTGGCAGCTCTCCGGCGGCGTGGTAGGGCATTCAGACGGCATCACATTCAGTCAGCCGCTGGGCGATACCAACGTCTTGATCAAAGCGCCGGGCGCGTCAGGCGTGAGCGTCGAAAACCAGACCGGCGTCAAAACAGACTGGCGTGGCTATGCGGTGATGCCGTACGCCACGGTGTACCGTTACAACCGCGTGGCGCTCGACACTAACACCATGAGCAACAACACCGACATTGAAAATAACGTTTCCAGCGTCGTGCCGACGAACGGTGCGCTGGTGCGCGCCAGTTTTGACACCCGCATCGGCGTGCGTGCGTTGCTCACCGTGAAGCGTGATAACCAGCCTGTGCCGTTTGGGGCGGTGGTGCGTGAGACGCAGAGCGGCGTAACCAGCATGGTGGGAGATGACGGTCAGATTTACCTGAGCGGGCTGCCGCTGAGCGGGGAACTGCTGATTCAGTGGGGAGACGGGAAGCAGTCCCAGTGTCGTGCGCCCTACAGCCTGCCAGAACAGAGCCTGCAACAGGCGATCACACTTAAGGGGATCCGCTGTGAATAAAATCCATTATCTGGGGCTATCCCTTCTGGCATTTTTGCCGCTATCTGAGGCGTTCGCCACCGTCTGCGTCAATGAAAATGGCGTGCCGACGGAGGTGTATTACGACCTGACGGATAAATTCAACAGCTCCAATAACCAGGTGGGGCAGATTGTTACACTCAGCGAGAAGTCCCAGTGGGTGGGCGTCAACGCCGTCTGCCCTAAGGGAACGTCCGGGAACACCACCAAGCGTAGCTATGTGACCGAATTCCCGGTCACAGGCACCAGCGATGGCTACCAGTATCTGAAGCTAAACGACTATCTGGACGGGGCGATGAAAATCACCGACAGCTACGCTGGCACGTTCTATCCACCCAGAAAGTACATTCAGATGGGGAGCCATCCGAACGTGTCTAAAAACAAACCGTTTGGTGTACAGGATTCCAGCCTCGTCTTTCGGCTTAAGGTGACCCGACGCTTTATCAATATGGTGGTGATCCCCCGGGCAATCATGTTCCGGGTTTACGTCACCACGACCTCCACGGATCCGCTCACCACGCCGGTTTATACCATCAGCTACAGCGGGACCATTCAGGTGCCTCAGAGCTGTGAGATTAATGCCGGAAATGTGGTGGAGTTCGATTTCGGAGACATCGGCGCCTCTCTGTTCAGTAAAGCGGGCATCGGAAATAAGCCGGAGGGGATCTCAGCGCAAAGCAAAACCATCGGCATAAAATGCACCAACGTCGAGGCGAACGCCATGCTCACAATGCGTGTTGAAGCGGAGAAGGTTTCAGGCAGTACGCTGGTCTCTGATAACGCGGATGTGGGTTTTGTGATTGCCAACAGTAATGGCGTGCCGCTGACGCCGAACAACCTGACCAGCAAAATCCCGTTCCGTCTGGACGATAGCGCACAGGCACAGGTGGGGATCCGCGCGTGGCCCGTCAGCGTGACCGGTAAAAAACCTGCCGAGGGGCGTTTTACCTCTCGCGGCTATTTACGCGTCGACTATGACTAAGGAGCAGGTATGCGAAACGGAATGCGGTATATAGCCGTCGCGCTCTTTGCGCTTTGCTCCCCTGCGCACGCAGAGACAGCGCTTGGGGAAATTAACATTCAGCTCTATGGCAATATCGTGGATTTTACCTGCGTGGCGGAGGGGGACGACAGCAATAAAACCGTCACGCTCGGCACCTGGCCCACGAAACAGCTCCGCACAACGGGAAGCCGGACGCAGCCTGTACCGTTCACCCTGAAGCTGACCGGATGCCCGCCGGGGGCGGCTTCGATCACATTTACGGGGAAGATGGACGGGCATGATAACAGCCTGCTGGCGCTGAATGATGCCAGCGCGGCCAGTAACGTGGCCGTGGAGATCCTCGACCGGGATAAAACGCGCCTCGCGTTGCAGCAGGCCAGCCAGACGGTGTCCGTGGATGCGCAGGGAAATGCCGAACTGTCGTTTTATGCCAATTATATCGCCACGGCGGATAACCCGCAGCCGGGCCGGGCTGATGCCGATGCAACTTTCATGATTAATTATAATTAATCGTATCCCCTCTCCCTGTAACGGTTATATGTTGCAGGGAGAGGGAAGGATTACAGTAATTCGTGCGCTTTCGCGTAATCAATTAATTCAACGATACTTTGTACGCCCAGCTTGGAAAAGATATTAGACTTATGGGCGCTAATTGTTTTGTTGCTAAGTAATAATTGATCCGCAATCTCCTTATTAGATAATCCGTTCGCCAGATATCGCAGAACCGTCACTTCACGATTCGATAATGGCATATCCACAGCGGCGCCTGTCCGGGAGCCTATATGGTTTATAAAACTCAATGTTTCTGACGGGAAAAAAGAATAGCCCGTCAGTATCATTTCCACCGCGTTATAAATTTCCCCCAGATCTTTCCGCTTACTGACAAAACCATTTGCCCCGGCGCGGATGGCGCGCCCTGCGTAGAAGGCTTCAGATTTCGAAGAGAGGAAGAGAATCTTAATATCTTTATTTAAGTTTCTGATTCTTTTCAATAATACGAAGCCGTCCGTGCCTGTCATTTCGATATCGAGAATGACCAGGTCGATGGGGTGGTTGCGTATACAGTCAAGCACTTCGTGGCTGTCGCCTGACTTCAGTTTGACCTGGATGTTTTTATTTTTCTGTAGCAGGACTTCTATCGACATTCTGACGATAGGGTGTTCGTCCATAATGATAACGGATGCCGGTTTCATTTTTTATGCCTCAGATTGTTAAAAGCGTTATGCTGAGTTTTGTTAAAACTCTCGAAAAGCCGGAAGGATAATTACGCAGATCCTTGTACGGTAGATCCCTGGGAAGAGCGAAAGCATCCTTGTTTACGTAGTGGTGATATCAATGCCTGAGCGCAGTTATCTCATAAGGCTGTTATGGCAAAATGATTTTTCTTATTCGCGTGTCAAACACGTCTTATTATACCGTTTAAGTATTGTCCGAAAAGCCTGTAAATTAATGTCCATATATTGATGATTATTATCTTCTGTATCTGAATCGCTAACTTTTTAAAATTAGCAAAAATGTCCTGATATTGCATTTACCACACAGTTTCATCTTTATGTAATAACAAAAAATAAACGATCTTACTGTATGTTGATCAAATGTTAACAATACGCAGGTCGTGACAAAGTGTTTTCCGCCTGTCCGCTACCTCTGATGTCCGCTCTTTAGCGCGTCATCGCCTCATTTCTAACGCCTCAGGCCAGGAGGATGATCCCTTCGTCAAAACAGCACTATCTGCTGTTTTCTTCACCTCTCATCGCTTTTATTCACAGATAAATCGCTTGTTTTTACACCATTATCATCCTGTTAACGGAAACGTCAGAAACTTAACGCATGGATAAAATGACTCTCGTTTAGCGTACAGGCAGCATTTCGCATGGTTTAAGATGAAGAATTAGGAATAGTTATAAAATCGAAAGTTTTGTTAAAAAACACAAAAAATTAACATATATCCTAAGTATTTTCTTAAAGGTCTTTAGGAATTAAGGGGTTACTGAATACGTTAATACGTGAAATCTGAAAGGTTGTTGAGAAGATGTAGCAACTCATGACGATGATTCAGCCCAAGTTTCGCCAGGATGCAGCTGAGACGGTAAATAATGCGGCTATAGGGGCGGTTCTGTAACTGAGCAATCTGTCGCAGGGTGCTACCCTGCGATAGCGCCTGCAGGATCGGCCATTCATCACGTGAAAACCACTCTTTCCGGTGGCCGGCGGGTGACGGCGCTTCCAGCAAGGTTTGTTGCAAAGCCCGCGGCGTAAGTTGCCGTTCAATCACATGAAAAGGGCCAGCCGCTTTGCAAAACAGGCGTGTATCGTAATCATCGGCGCGGATGAGCAGGTAGGGTGTCAGGTAGGGGGCGAACAGGCTGTGGCGTCGTAATCGGTCCAGCAGGTCAATAAGCGGCGAGGCGCGGCTTTCTACATCTACCACCAGACGTGATGAAGGCCACTGATTCAGATCGCTGAGGGCGGCTTCCAGGGTGGAATAGTCACAGCAATTGCTCAGGGGAGAGTGCCCGCTCAGAAAACCGGAACGGAAAAAGTTATCCTGTGTGACCAGAACGATAAAGGGAGCATCGGTTTTGCGGGTCTGGTTGATTGACTGGCTCAAATATTCGAGACGATCAAAAAATGGGAGAGCAAAAGGCGAGTGCGTTGAACCCGGTGAATCACTTCCTGTCCGACGACGCCGGTAACGGCGTACTGTCATTCGCATAGCTTCCCTCTTGGCGATGACCGTTCAGTCCTCCTGCCATCTCCAGGATGGCCAATAATATCCCTGACCGAAGCGCGCGCCAGCCTGAAGCGCAAACTTACGGTCCGTTTCTGTTTCAATGCCTTCTATGAGTACATTTTCAGCAATTTTTGAACAAAGCGTGACCAGGTTTGCCAGCGCTGGCGTTGCACGTAAACGCCAGAAAGCGATCTTATCGATTTTTATTCCGCTTAACGGCATGCGGCAGGACAAAAACGCGCGCCCTGACGCTTCATCAATGTCATCCAACCAGATCCGATGTCCTTGCGCCGTCAACTGCTGAAGCGCACAACTCACCCTCAGACGTGCCGGGTCTGAGAGAGAAAAGAAGGAAGCAGGCTCCACGAGTTCAATGTTCAGCGGTGGGCTGTTAAGTTGCAGTAAACGCTGGAACATTTCCGGTATGGTCAGAAGGGTTATCGGCAAATTTATGAAAAGGTTGTCGCAGGGAAAGGGTTTTTTTAACGCAGCGATCTGTGCTTCCAGCAGCATAAGCGCCCGAGCAGCGGACCAGTCGTGAAAAAAGCCTTCGCTTTGTTGATGCGGTGACAGCACGCTGAGCACTTCAGCCCCTACCGTGCGCGAAGAGGAGAGGGCGACAATGGGTTCAAGCTTGATGCCTGTAATGTCGTGTGAGATGTGCTGCACGCACGAGGGGAAACCTGTCTGGTCTGACGCTGTCACTCCGTCGTCCTGTTCATTTCCAGCCTCCAGGCGGCCGGGATACCGCAGGACAGTGTGAAGGGGAAGTAAACAGGAAAACAGCAGGCGTTACTTAAAAGCGGCTAAGCCTTTTCGCAGCCCGTAAAAGAGGGATAAATGTTGAAAAAAACAGCCGTATTTACAATCAGCTAGTCATTAACGGCAGAGAAGGTGGAAAAGGCATTGACTCACTACGCATTGACCGTATAATTCCAGGCGTTTCACCACCGCGAAGTACACTCTTCTCCGTGCGCCCTTAGCTCAGTTGGATAGAGCAACGGCCTTCTAAGCCGTAGGTCGTAGGTTCGAATCCTACAGGGCGTGCCATTAAATATCATGCACATACGCTAGTCTCAAACTGGCCTGATTTTCTCCATGCGTCGTATTTGTGTCATGATTGCCAAAAATGGCATCAATTTTCCGTGCGTGTTCGCTTAAGTGTTTCGGTGCCAGGTGAGCATAACGACGGACCATTTCGATCGACTCCCAGCCTCCCATTTCTTGAAGAACTGACAGCGGCACGCCAGACTGAATTAACCAGCTCGCCCAGGTATGGCGGAGATCGTGAAAACGGAAATCCTCAATCCCCGCTTTTGCCAGGCCAATTCGCCAGGCGCCGTTATCGTCGACACGCATTTTACGCACTGCCGGTGTGACGGTTTTATCCGGTCGAGTCGATGGCTTCGTGTGAACGAATACCCATCTCGAACTTTTTCCAATCTGATCTCTTAACACCTTGCATGCGGTATCATTCAGAGCTACGCCGATAGCTTTGCCCGCCTTCGCGTTCTCCGGATTTACCCATGCAACTTTTCTCTGCATATCGACCTGCTGCCACTCCAGATCAATGATGTTGGAGCGGCGCAGGCCGGTTGCCAGAGCAAATATAACCACTGGCTTTATCGACTCCGGCATACACGCTATAAGCCTTTCAGCCTCATCCCGGGTCAACCGGGCGATTCCAGGATGGTATTGGCCGCATCTACTTTATGGATCGAATTTCAGCGCCGGGAACTGTTGTAACAGCTACGTGTATTGGGCAGGTTGGCACAACCATTCCTGCTGACAGCACGGCAATAGACACTAATGGTTATATTTATCAGTCTATTGATTCAGCAATAATCCCCGCGGGTGGCTCCATTGATGTTCAGTTTGTTAACACAACAACGGGGCCGATATCTTGTGCATCTGGCGCACTGAATCAGATTTATCGAGCAGTACCTGGCTGGGATGCGATCACAAACGCAAACCCTGGAGTAGTAGGCGTTGATGTTGAGTCTCGAATTGCATTTGAGACGCGCAGACAGCAACCAGTAGCAAGAAACAGCCGCAATCAGGATGCCTCTGTGTTATCCGCTGTTCTTGCAACCAATGGAGTGCTTGATGCTTATGTCTGGTCAAACCGGACTGCAGCAACCGTAAACAAAAGAGCGACTAGCTACCCTGTTGTTGCCCACTCTATTTTTATATCCGTATATGGCGGTACGGATGCGGATGTGGCCGAGGCCATATTCAGCACATATAACCCTGGCGCGAATCTTAACGGGACAACGCATTACACCGTTTACGATAATGTTAACTATCTCCCGCCATATCCTTCATACGATATGCAGTGGCTCAAGGCATCACCTACAAGGGTTTATTTTAATGTTCAAATTGATAGCTCCCTAAACCCTCCGAGTGACATCACTCAGCAAGTTAAGAACATGATTATGTCTGTTTTTAATGGTGAATATGAAGGAATAGGTAAAGCAAGAATAGGTGCAACTATCAATGCTGGTTAATATTACGCCCCCATCATATCAATAGACCCGAATACGGTTCTGCTTCTTCAGGTATCCCTGAATGGCACAACATTTCTGCCATCCGTAACCATGGGTATTGACCAGGTTCCAACGATACAGGCATCCGACATCACAGTTACATTGGTTTAATTGGGGGAGATTTACATGTGGCAGGACACGATCCTAACGCAGTATTCCGCCAGCCAAAAATTACTTTCAATTATTGATACATTCAATCAGGCGGTAAGCCTAGATGATTTCACTGATGAGTTTATAGAGAAAGTATGGGATTTGACAACGTGCGAAACCTTCGGACTGGACATGTGGGGAGCCATTGTAGGTGTAAGTCGATACGTAATCGCTCCAATAGACAATGAGTCTTTTGGGTTTTCTGAGGCAAATGATTATGACCCCGAATACCCAACCCCATTTAACGATGCACCATTTTTTGGCGGGATGCAGGAAACAACAAATATCAGGCTTGGTGATGATGCGTATCGAACTTTAATCATGTGCAAAGCCTTTACAAACATCAGTATCGCAACCACTCCAGACATCAATAAATTTCTCAAAATCATGTTTTACAAGCGAGGTCGTGCATATTGCATTAACTACAGAGACATGACCATGGGGATAACTTTTGAATTCGAGCTGGCACCATACGAAGAATCCATTCTGACTAATTATGAGGTTGCACCGGTACCAAGCGGGGTGCTTGTGAATATCAGGCAAGTGGTCAGCCCTTACTTTGGATTCTCCTCTGACTCATATCCATTTAATGATGGAACATTCTATAGAGATTAAATAATGAATCGTTCAGATGCACCCACGAAACAACCAACTCCTTTTGCTGTAAATGGTCCACGAGAGCCTATTCTGCCGACAACTCCGGCAGGAGATAATACGGCATCTTATGATTCAGGCTTCCCGCCAATTACCATGGCCCTTAAATCAGCAGGCGGCCTGCCTCCAAAGGGACAGGATATGAACCAAATCCTGTTTGAGCTATCAAGCCTCTCCAGATGGTTCAGCACCGGCGCTATCAACTCATATGACTCTGTATTCGCAACCTCTATTGGTGGCTACCCAAAAGGTTCAGTAGTCCTAGGTAGTGACGGACAGACCAGATATATCAGCACTACAAATAACAACCTCACCAACCCAAACACTGGCGGGGCTGGATGGACTAACCTCAGTACAGCATATCTTGCCAGAAGCAATCCATTTGGGGATATCAAGGCTGATGGCACAGTTACTACAGCTAAAACTAACTTAGGCATTCAGGCCTTCAATAGCTCTGGAGCAACAACCACCGTTTCTGCGCCAACATCTGGCGTATTCTTCTATGTTACTGACTCTGGTAACTGGGGTGTCCAGGATTCAGTTGGAAACCCGCTTCCATTGCCTATTGCAGGTGGCGGAACTGGGGCAAACACACTATTGGGTGCGCGGGTGAATTTGGGTGTATCTAGCTTCTCTTCTGACACATCCACAAGTTATGTATCAGCCCCAACCTCTGGTGTCGCATTTTACGTGTCAAACTCAGGAAACTGGGGGGTGCAGGATTCTGGTGGGAATCCATTGCCACTAACAATTCAAGGTGGCGGCACGGGCGCAAACACCCTGACAGGGGCGAGAGTAAACCTGGGCGTGTCACAATTTGGTGTTTCCGGTTCAGTGACAGCAATGTCTTCACCTGACTCTTCCCGGTCTGTGATTATTGATAACGCTGGAACATGGGGGCTCAGACAAGCGCTGGTACTGTTATCCCTCTTTCGATTGCTCGTGGTGGCACTGGTGCAACCGATGCGTCGACAGCAAGATCAAATTTAGGTCTTGGAACAGCAGCGACTAAAAACGTTGGCGTGGGGGCGGGCCAAATACCTGATATGAGCTCATTCCAGGTATCTGCTGTGACTAAAGGTTATGAAAAACTTCCGTCAGGACAGATACGTCAGTGGGGGACTATCAGCATTCCAGCGGCAAATGCGAGCACTGATTTTGCTCTGGATACGTTCGCCATTCCATTCCCTAATGGGGTTTTGAACTGCCGAGCATATGGCGTTCAAACAACCACTAACACTCCATGCTTTGCAACCGCTGAGGCCATCAGTACGACGCAGATTAGACTGAAAGCAATTGCAGTGGATTTGTCCAGCAAAACAATTACGCAGGGAATGGCCGTTACGGTCGCCTGGGAAGCCATCGGAGCATAAAAATGTCAGAATATATTTTCAGTGCAAAAAACAATGCATTTTATCCGGTAGATATGATGGATGATTATGTGGCAGCAGGCTCATGGCCGGACGATGGTGTGGATGTAACTAAAGAGATTTTCCTGGAATTCGCTGGAGTGCCACCGGCTGGGAAAGAGAGAGGTGTTGGTGAGGATGCCATGCCTGTATGGGTTGATATTCCACCAATTCCTAACTCAGTATTAAGGAAAATTGCCCTTGCTACATTAAGTAGTGCATATCAGGACGATATTGAAAAACTTAACAGAGCATGGCTTGCGGCCGCTGTAAATGATGGCGTCAATGAGACTGCAAAGAAAGATGTCGTTTTGGCTCAGATTAACACCCGTAAAACACAATATGCAAGCGACAGGGCAGCAATTATTGCCCAATATCCTGATTGACGGAGAATAAAATGTCGGATAAAGACAACGCACAAGCAATTGAAGGTCAGGCATCTACTGAGTCAACAGAAGTAAGATTCTGTCCTATATGCGGGACTCAAATGTATCAGGGTGAGAGATATGGATTTCTCTGCTGGATTTGCCCTGAACGTGATTTTGATGCACCAGTATAAATTTAAATCACCGGCAAAAACATGGCCCTTTCGGGCCATGCTTATCACGATCTGCAATTTGGTTTATCAAACGCAATCAGTATTCTGTTTTGATCGGAGTAAACTCTATACCTCTGATTAGACTCAATCTCTCGCATGGAGCAAGCTCTATTTAAATCGCTTTCTCCTGTGATTTCGTTCTTTATGTCATACATCTTAATGAGATGAGTTCCCCACCAACCTCCTGTGTAATAAAGAGGAATGAGCGGCTCCAGAGAAGGAAGCCTCTTGATGGCATTTAATCTCTGAATTGATGAGCCTTGCGTCCCAAATATTCTTACCTGTTTAATACCATCAGGATCGTCACTGGATACAATCTGAGCTAACTCACTTGATAGTTTGACATCATATTCTTTCTGATACTTAAGTGCATTCCCATATGCAAATGAGTAATAGTTTGTAAATAAAAACAACGGTGCTAAAAGTATTGCCAGGAACGTTTTTCTCTTAATATTCATTAGCGTCATCAAAATAACGTACATTATGATTCCGCAGAAGGATACTAAAACCCTGTGCACAAAGATAGGATTCTTTAACAAGCTTAGGTGAATAAATGATAGTAAATATATTGTTGCTGGGGATGTGATTATCACAAGGGAAACGATAAATCTGGATCCAGACCATGCGGCCTTTCTTGAGTAAACAGAATAAATCGAAAACAAAACGGCAAGAAAGGCAGCAGCATATACAACAATTGGCATTTCACCAATCGTTCTCATTAACTGATAATTCATTCCTCTTGATGTATCAATAACTGACTGGAGGCCTTCAAAATTGAGACCAATCATTTGAGAGTGTGTTTCGTTGTAATCCCCTTGTATGAAATGCTTGGCAATGATGCTGTACGCTAAATAGCCAATGAGCAATGACGCTGCCCTTAAGCACAAATCCTTCAGAAGGATACAATCTGTAGCATTGTTTCTACTATAAGCTATAGCGAGCTCAATCAGTGCCAGCGCACAAAAGAAGCCAATTGAAGCTTGGTAAAGGCTTAGCGATGCCGCAACGCACAGGACTCCTGCCACGATTTTTAAGTATAAATTTCTTATTCCGCAAAAAGGAAGCAGCAAGACCGCTACCGACAAAATCATTGGGAGGACATCAAACTTATAAGAAAGGTTCTCCAGCAGAAATGGGTTTGCTATTACAAAGAAGAAAAGCAAACCGGCCTTGAAAGGACCAATAAAGTTAATAGCTGTTTTATAGTACGCCAACGAGCAAACAACATATGCCCCACAAGCAATCAGCAAGGGTAGTGGAGAAATATCAACGATCTCTCCAGACGTCATATTAACCATTGCCATTACTGCATCTGCAAGGGGTCTTCCATTAAGACCCCAATTCTTATATCCATACTGCGATCTCAATATATCATCTATGTAAAGACGGTCAGCAAGGATGATAGGTGAAATGTACAGCAAAATCATAATAGACAGAGAGATTAGAAATATCTTCTCATCTTTTTTAAACATTTTTATATTCCTGCTCTATCAGTTTTTATTTTTCAAAACATAACGAGGTCTGTTTTTGACTTCCGTATATATCCTTCCAACATATTCCCCAAGCACTCCAATCCCAATCAACTGTATGCCGCCAAGGAACAGAACAGAAACAAGCAACGATGGATAGCCACGAACTGGGTTCCCAAAGGCAAGCGTGTTGATAATCATCCATGCGCCGTACAGGAAAGCCATTCCTGCTACTGCGAGACCAATATAGGTCCACATGCGAAGAGGGAAGGTGGAGAAGCTTGTGATACCCTCAAGAGCCAGGTTCCATAACTTCCAGCCATTGAATTTAGTATTGCCGGCCACGCGTTCCGCTCTGGCATATTTAACAACATCAGTCCTTCCGCCTACCCAGCTCAATACACCCTTCATAAAGAGGTTACGCTCTGGCATGAGCTTGATATTCTCTACCACTTCACGAGACATCAGACGGAAATCGCCAACGTTCTCTTCAATCTTAGGATTACTTATTTTGTTGTGCAGCTTATAGAACCATTCAGCGGTCTTACGCTTAAGCCTGCCATCAGAAGAACGGTCTGTGCGCTTAGCCAGAACCATGTCTGCACCGGCTTGCCATTTATTTATAAGATGAGGTATTACCTCAATAGGGTCCTGAAGGTCTACGTCAATAGGGATAATCGCGTCGCCGGTTGCATGGTCAAGTCCGGCGAATAGCGCAGGCTCTTTTCCGAAATTGCGAGTGAAGGAAAGCGACTTGACGAGAGGATCTGAAACAGCAATCGAATTTATGATCGCTTCCGTCGCGTCCTTACTTCCGTCATTGATGAATACTATTTCTACTTCGTATGGTTTAAGCTCTTCAAACTCTCTAACAGTTTTGTAAAAAATTGGTATCGCGTCCTCTTCATTGAAGACGGGAACGACCAGAGAAATCTTCATTTTTCTTCCCTAAAGACAATGTGTTTTGAATAAAAGAACCCGCAAATAAGACTTATCAGAGAGAATTCAACAAGGGTAATGATAGGTGAGATCTGATAATAGTCAGACAATTTACCCACCAGAACACTCATGAGACCCATGAAAGTGACAAACAGGAAATAACCTCTCACCTTGGGCTTTGATTTGAAGGTAAACGCGGCATTCGCAAAGAAAGAGAAGGTTACAGCGGTGGCGAAAGCTAGAAAGTTTGCAGCCGCCTGATTGACGGAAAACATGTAAACGCCTACCGCGAAGACAAACCAGTGAATTGCGGTGTTAAACACACCTACGGTTATGTACTTTGAGAATAACTTAAGCATATGAGTAATGTGGTCGTTTTGAAATTTAGCGGAGTTTACCACCTAAGACCAATCTGATCAGCACTTGATCAATTTCAAAAGCTGAAATACTGTATACATATACAGTAAATGGAGGTGTACATGGGGTTTCCAAGTCCAGCGGCAGATTATGAAGAGGCGCGTCTCTCTCTTGATGAGAGATTAATCCACAAACCCGCAGCCACGTACTACATGAAAGCGTCTGAGACTATCTACCGCTGCGGCATCATGAAAGAAGCGCTGCTGGCCATCGACTCGTCACTAAACCCCTGTGATGGCTCCTTGCTGGTTTGTGAGATAGGGGGGGGAGTTTAAGGTGAAGATATACCGGACATATCCTCAGCCACATCTAGAGAACGCGCTGAACGGACGAAAGGAAAAGTTACCTGGTCACTTTGAAGGTATAGAGAGCCCGGTGTTTGGGGTAATCACGTACATCATCAACGATGCGCGGACAGGTGAGTTTGATGACTGCCCGGTGATGTGAAGGAAACTACACAGCTATACCTTAAGGCATGGCTGTGTACTCTCTGTGTCAGAGTTGTGTCATGCATGGATGAATCAGACGGAAACGAGACTACAAGTAATGACACGTTATGACACAAACCCGGTGCGAGCGCGAAAAAACTAATGATATTACAGTGTGTTAAACAGTACTCTACGTTCTTCTAAGCCGTAGGTCGTAGGTTCGAATCCTACAGGGCGTGCCATTAACCCTCCGGCACTCAGCCGTTCCTGACCAGCCTGAATCTTGTTTTCATTACCTTTAATAACTGGCCTTCCAGGGTCATACGACACATTGACTTTTCCCCCAGCTTACTTGCCGGGGGAGAGCGCCATTAGTGCCCTGTAACGGCCGCGGCGGCGACCGGATGGTCAGCGTTAGCGACCACGGTTGCACGGGCGACGGGATGATAACTACCGTCTGTTGCGGCTGCGACGGCGACAGGGTGATCGGCAGATACCACCGCCGTGGTGCGGGCGACAGGATGGTTACCTTCACCGGTGGCCGCCGCAACGGCAACAGGATGATCGGCGGAGGCGACGGCAGTCGCACGGGCTACCGGATGATTTGCAAATGCAGAAAATGATGCCGCAGTGAAAGCCAGAGCGAGAATGACTTTTTTCATAATATAACTCCTGATGTTTTCCCTGTATGGACAGGGACCATTATTTTAATAACGATGATTGGTAATTATTGAGAATTGTGCAATGGATATTGCTTCGTCTGAATCAAATACTCTGACAAAGTATCTGGAAAACACGTTATTGATAATTGAAGTCAATATACCTTTCCAGTTTTAAATTGTTTATTTTTAAATTTATGGTCGTTTTGTGTAAAAATAAATTATTTGCCTGGTAAAGCATATTTAGCTAAAGGAGAGGATTTTTCGCCGGGCAGAATAGTGTCACCTTCAATGTATAAGAAAGGCTTAAAATGAAAAAATATTTACTCATCGCGTTGAGCTTTCTGGCTATCACCAGTCCGGCGAGTTACGCTGGCATCCGATCGCTGGTGGAGGATGGCACGGTTCTGCAGAGCCAAATTATTACGCATACCCGAGAAGGGTATCATCCGCTGCGTACCCTAACCGCGGGCACGATTGGTGGCGTAGTGGGTCACCAGTTCGGTAACGGCAAAGGGAAAACCGCCATGACGGTAGCCGGTGCAACAGCCGGGGCGGCGGCTTCTCATAACCGGCAGTCTAACGAATTGGCAGCACAGGAAGTGAAGTTACTTATCAAGACTCAATCCGGGCAGACTATTCAGGTGGTGCAGCACAATAATGGTTTGACATTTAACCCTGGCGACAAAGTTCGTATCATCACAACGGGTTCTAATACCACCGTGGAAAAATCATACTAAGCACATTATTATGATTACAAAAATGAAATACCGTGGTTTTCACGTCTGTTATAAAAATAACGATACACGATACCTGGAAATACTGGACGATATATTGTCCTGTAATGTAAAACGACTCAGCGTTCAGATGGTATTTAAAAGCCTTCCGCATACCCACGTCTCTTTACTGAATACCCCCTATGGACAGTTTGTATTAAAGATTTACTCCCCCAGGAAAAAAAGGATAGAAAAATTTTTCAAATCGTTTTTTACGCCCAACCCCAACGAAAATTTGATTGAGCGGATCGACTATGCTGGCAGGCAAGGTCATACCTTCCCGAATGATTTTTATCTCCTGGCTGAACGCCGGATTTTCAGATTCGCACAAATCTCGCTCATGTTGTTTGAGTATGTCCCCGGTCCGGAGTTACGCGTTCTTCCCGCGATCACGCCGGACATAAAGCGTGAAATCCGACACAGTATGCAGAAAATGCACAATCTGAAAATCATTTCCGGCGATGCGCACGGCGGGAACTTCATCCTGAGTGAAAAAGGAATAAGGATCATCGATCTGTCCGGGAAGCGTTGTAACGCGAAAAGGATTGTTGAAGACAACGTGACGGCCAGCCTGCGCATTGGTATTCCCATTGAATCCCACCGGCGTTGGGAAAAACGCCTGATCGCAAAAAAAATCAGACGACACCATAAAATCGTCCAGAGGAAGTATCTGGCGCGTTCAAATACCGCTTAAACCCTTTATTCATGCAGGACAACAGCCTGTTATAAAAGAATTTTCCCTGGTATATGACATTTTCGCCAATCCTCTACCATGCTCATTACACCTCACCGTTTCGCGTGGGGGCTTTTCGTAGTTGCTCATTAATCTTAAGGAAAAAGTTTATGAAAAAAACGACTGCTATTTTGTTGGGCACCGCGTTTCTGTTTACCACCAACGCCTTTGCGGCTGAAATGATGACAAAAAACGAATTCGAAAAAGTTGAGTCTCAGTACGAAAAAATCGGTACCGTGAGCACGGCTAACGAAGTCTCTGTCGACGATGCGAAAAAAGAGCTGGTCGAAAAGGCTGATAAAGAAGGTGCTGATGTGCTGGTGCTGACTTCCGGTAATACAAACAACAAAATTCACGGCACCGCCGATATTTACAAGAAAAAATAACGCTTTAGCAACCACCCCTTTCTGGGGTGGTTGTGCGCCGTACTTCTCCCCCACATCGTTTTTAACCTCTTCTCGCGCAGTGCTCCTCGTTGACGCTTGATTACGTATACATAATGCGTATAGTTCTCATTTGCATTTCATTTGATAAATACTAAGGCCCGACAACGGACCATTTTTGCGCGCACGTTAAGAGCTCATTATGAACAACACCACAATGCACAAAACGCTGCTGGCGATTGCCATCGGCGCGGTTACACACTCCGCCTTTGCGGCGGAAGAGAAAAAAGAGGACACCATCGTGGTCCAGTCCACGGCGGGGAGTGATTTCAAACCCGGCGGTGACCAACTGCTTCCGGCCTTCCTCGACGGCCAGGTGGCTAACGGCGGACGTATGGGGATGCTCGGGCAGCAGAACGCCATGGACGTGCCGTTCAACATCATTAGCTACACCTCGAAGCTGGTGGAAGATCAGCAGGCGAAAACCATTGCTGACGTGGTCGCTAACGACGCGGGCGTGCAGTTCGTTCAGGGGTACGGCAACAGCGCGGAAACCTTCCGTATCCGCGGCCTGAAGTTTGACGGCGACGATATGACCTTTGGCGGATTGTCTGGCGTACTGCCGCGTCAGGTGGTGGATGCCCAGATGGTTGACCGCATCGAGATCTTCAAAGGGGCCAATTCCCTGATGAACGGCGCGGCCAGCTCGGGCGTGGGCGGGATGATCAACCTTGAGCCAAAACACGCTGGCGACATCCCGCAGGTGAAAGTGGGCGTCGACTACACCTCGGATTCCCAGATTGGCACCACGCTGGATGCGGGGCGTCGCTTTGGCGATAACGACCAGTTCGGCGCGCGGGTGAACCTTGTGCATCGTGAAGGCGAAACCGGCGTGCCGAACGACCGCCGCCGCACCACGCTGCTCTCCACCGGTCTGGATTACAAAGGTGACCGTTTCCGCACCTCGCTGGACCTGGGCCATCAGAAAAAAACCTTCCACGGCAGCCCGACCAGCGTCAACATCTCGGCGGTGGACTTCGTGCCTGAACCACCGAAGAACGATCGCAACTTCTCGCAGAAGTGGGCCTACAGCGATATCGAAAACGAATTCGGCATGTGGCGCAGCGAGTACGACATCACCGATAGCTGGACGGCCTATACCGGCCTCGGCGCACAGCACGCGCACGAAGAGGGGATCTACAGCGCGCCGAAGCTGATGGATAAAAGCGGTAATGCGACGGTCAGCCGCCTTGATACCAACCGCATCAGCGATTCCGTCAGCGGCATGGCGGGCATTCGCGGTAACTTCATGACCGGCTTCGTCTCGCACAAGGTGAATGTCGGGTATTCTGCGATGACCAAAAACGAAAAAATCGCGTGGAAAATGTCTGCCGCGGCGGATAACCCGACCACCAACATCTACCACAACACTGGCGTTGCTATGCCGGACAGCAGCAACTTCAGCGGCTCAGGCGGCAAATACAGCGATCCGCTGACCAGCGGGCGCACCCGCCGCAGGGCTGGCTGTTGAGCGATACCCTGGGCGTGCTGGACGACAAACTGCTGTTTACCGCAGGCGCACGCCATCAGAAAGTGGTGATTCGCGGGTACAACAAAATTACCGGTGCGGAAAACGACGCGGACGGTTTTGACGGTAGCCGCTGGATGCCAACCTACGGCGTGGTCTATAAGCCGTGGGAGGAAATTTCCCTCTACGCCAACCACACCGAGGCGTTACAGCCCGGTGAAACCGCGCCTCGCTCAGCAAACAACTACGGCCAGAGCACCGGTATCGTGCACTCTAAGCAGAACGAAGTGGGTGTAAAGGCGGACTTTGGCCGCGTGGGCGGCTCCCTGGCACTGTTTGAGATCAAAATGCCGTCGGCGATCCTTGACGACAGCGGCCACTACGGCCTGGACGCTGAACAGCGTAACCGTGGCGTGGAGCTGAACGTTTTCGGCGAGCCAACGCTCGGGATGCGTCTGAACGCCAGCGCCACCTGGCTTCAGGCCGAGCTGACCAAAACTAAAAACGGCGTGAACCAGGGGAACGACGCGATCGGTATTCCGAGCTTCTACGCCGTGCTGGGGGCAGAATACGATATCAAGCCGATTGAGGGCCTGACGGCGACCGCGCGCGTTAACCACTCCGGCACGCAGTATGCTGACCTGGCGAACACCAAAAAGCTGGACAGCTACACCACGCTGGATCTGGGTATGCGCTATCGCTTCGCGGTGAACCACAATGAAAACCAGATGACCGTGCGCGCAGGCATCGACAACGTGACCAATGAGAACTACTGGTCAAGCGTGGATGATTCCGGTACTTACATCACTCAGGGCGAGCCGCGTACCTTTAAGGTCTCGGTTGGCTACGAGTTCTAAGCGTTCCACCTCGTTATCCGGGGCAGGGACGCCCCAATCCCTTCGTTGTCGTGTTATAAAATTGTAATAAAAGCTTCTTACACTGGTCGCCACATCCTTACCTCTTGGCCAATGACAGGAAGCCGCTATGGGCAGACCCCTCAAATCCGTATTTAAAAAAGAACATCGCGACGATATCAGTAACCGCAGCGCTAACCCGGTATTCTCCGAGGTGGCAGAGGTGTTCCTCTCCCGCCGCCGTTTTCTCCAGATGGGGGCCGTAGCGGGGGCAGCCGTATCATTCCCGTATCTGATCACACCCGAGAATGCGATCGCCGCGGTCTCAAAACCGTCCGCGCTGGCAAAAGCGGTTTCCCTGGGCTTTACCAGCATCGACGTCTCCACGGAAGATACGGTCAGGGTGCCGGAAGGTTATATTGCCCGCCCGTTCTATCGCTGGGGCGATCCGACAGGCATCAAAAACAACATGCCGGCGTTTAAACCGGACGCCAGCAATACCACAGACGAACAGGCCGTGCAGGCGGGCATGCACCACGACGGCATGGCGTGGTTTAGCCTGCCGCAGGGGGGGCAAAGCCCGGAGCATGGCCTGCTGGCGATGAACCATGAATACATCGACAACGGAATGCTGTTTACGGACGGTACGGCGAACTGGAGCCTCGACAAAGCCCGCAAGGGGCAGAACGCGATGGGCGTGTCGGTGGTGGAAGTGAAAAAAACGGGCAGCGGCTGGGAGGTGGTGCGTCCGTCTTCGTTCGCCCGCCGTATTACCGTCAATACGCCGATGCAGCTTACCGGCCCGGCGCGGCATCAGGACTTAATGAAAACCGCCGCCGATCCGCAGGGGGAACGCGTTCTGGGCACCATGCAGAACTGCGCCAACGGCCACACGCCGTGGGGGACCTATCTCACCTGCGAGGAGAACTGGTCGGACATATTTGTGAAAAAAGCCGATCTCAACCCGCTGGAAAAACGCTACGGCATTAGCGACAGCGATGAATCATACCGCTGGAACGAGGTGGATGAGCGGTTCAGCGTCGATAAAACCCCTAACGAACCCAACCGTTTCGGCTGGGTCGTGGAAATCGATCCCTACAACCCGACCTCCACCCCGCGCAAGCACACCGCGCTGGGCCGCTTCAAGCATGAGGGGGCAGCCGTCACGCTCGCCGCCGATAATCGCGTGGTGGTTTATATGGGTGACGACCAAAAGTTTGAGTACATCTATAAATTTGTTTCGGAAAAAAAATACGATCCCGCGAACCGCGAAGCCAATATGCAGCTGCTGACGTCCGGCACGCTGTACGTCGCCAGGTTCAACGAAAACGGCAGCGGCGACTGGCTGCCGCTTGTCTTCGGGCAAAATGGCCTGGATAAAAGCAACGGTTTTGCAAGCCAGGGCGATCTGCTGATTAAAACCCGTCAGGCGGCCGACGTGGTGGGGGCAACGAAGATGGATCGCCCCGAGTGGATAGCCGTCGATCCGCACGCCAGCGGCAGCGTCTACTGTACGCTCACCAACAACAGCGATCGCGGGAAAGAGGGCAAGGCACCGGTCGACGCCGCTAACCCGCGCGCCAACAACGTGTACGGGCATATTATGCACTGGCTCGAAGAGGGGGCCGATCCTGCCGCCTCACGCTTTAAGTGGGATATTCTGGTCATGGCCGGGCGCACCGACGGCGACGATCCGAAGGCCAAAGGCTCGATGCAGGGCGCGGAATTTGGCAGCCCGGACGGCCTGTCGTTTGACCACCAGGGCGTCCTGTGGATCCAGACCGATGTCTCCTCCAGCACCATCAATAAGAAAGCGTACGAGGGGATGGGCAATAACCAGATGGTGGCTACCATTCCAGGCACCAACGAGTATCGCCGATTCCTGACCGGGCCGCGCGGGTGCGAAATCACCGGCATTGCATTTACGCCAGACAACCGGACGCTGTTTATCAACATTCAGCATCCGGGGGAGGGCGGGGATGATATTACCGACCCGGCCAACCCTCGCGCTGTTTCCAGCTGGCCAGACGCGAGTCCGAACGGGCGTCCGCGATCGTCAACGGTGGTGATCGTCAAAGCAGACGGCGGGATCATCGGGTCGTGACGTTTATCCGCCGGGCGCATGCACTGGCCCGGCGTTAAGCTTGCTACCACCAGCATGAAGTGTTAAAACGTGCCCCTTCTAAAAAAGAGACAGGGGTAGGGCGTGAAAGACGCGTCATCCGCTTCAGGCCATGGTAGCGCTGAAGCTTCGTCGGATCAGAGTCCGACGCTGCAACGTGGTTTGCAAAATCGACATATTCAGTTAATTGCCCTTGGCGGCGCGATCGGTACCGGGCTGTTTCTCGGCATCGGCCCCGCCATTCAAATGGCTGGCCCGGCGGTTCTGCTGGGTTACGCTCTCGCAGGGATTATCGCCTTCCTGATCATGCGCCAGCTCGGCGAGATGGTTGTTGAAGAGCCGGTGTCCGGCTCCTTCGCGCATTTTGCCTATAAATACTGGGGTCCGTTCGCAGGCTTCCTCTCCGGCTGGAACTACTGGGTGATGTTTGTGCTGGTGGGCATGGCGGAGCTGACCGCCGCAGGCATCTATATGCAGTACTGGCTGCCGGATGTCCCGACGTGGATCTGGGCGGCGGCCTTCTTCATCATCATTAACGCCGTTAACCTTGTGAACGTGCGCCTGTATGGCGAGACCGAGTTCTGGTTTGCGCTGATCAAGGTGCTGGCGATTATCGGCATGATCGGCTTTGGCCTGTGGCTGCTGTTCTCCGGCCACGGCGGCGAGCGTGCATCGATCGACAACCTGTGGCAGCACGGCGGCTTCCTGGCGACTGGCTGGAAAGGGCTGATCCTCTCGCTGGCGGTCATTATGTTCTCCTTTGGCGGTCTGGAGCTGATTGGCATCACCGCTGCCGAAGCGCGCGATCCGCACAAAAGCATTCCGAAAGCGGTCAACCAGGTGGTGTACCGTATCCTGCTGTTCTATATCGGCTCGCTGGTGGTGCTGCTGGCGCTCTATCCGTGGGTGGAGGTAAAATCTGACAGCAGCCCGTTCGTGATGATCTTCCATGACCTGAACAGCAACGTGGTGGCTTCCGCGCTGAACTTCGTCATTCTGGTGGCGTCTTTGTCGGTGTACAACAGCGGGGTTTACTCCAACAGCCGCATGCTGTTTGGCCTCTCCGTACAGGGCAACGCGCCGAAGTTCCTTACCCGCGTCAGCCGTCGCGGCGTGCCGATCAATTCGCTGTTCCTTTCCGGCGCTATCACCTCGCTGGTGGTGCTGATCAACTATCTGCTGCCGAAAGAGGCGTTTGGCCTGCTGATGGCGCTGGTTGTCGCCACGCTGCTGCTGAACTGGATCATGATCTGCCTGGCGCACCTGCGCTTTCGCGCCGCGATGCGCCGCAAGGGGCGCGAGACGCAGTTCAAGGCGCTGCTCTATCCGGCGGGGAACTACATCTGTATCGCCTTCCTCGGCCTGATTCTGGTGCTGATGTGCACCATGGATGAGATGCGCCTGTCAGCGATGCTGCTGCCGGTGTGGGTGGTGTTCCTGTTTGTTGCCTTTAAACTCTCTCGAAGGTAAAAGCAAAACGGCAACCTGGTTGCCGTTTTTAGTGTTTGCCCCCTCTCCCTGTGGGAGAGGGCTGGGGTGAGGGCACCAGACCGCACCACACTGCCTGCCTTCACGCCCGGTGGCGCTGCGCTTACCGGGCCTACATGTTCGGGGACGTTATTTAGTAGGCCGGGTAAGGCGAAGCCGCCACCCGGCACCTCCGCTTCACCATTATCGTGACCCCTCTCCCAATTCTGTTTCGATCCACAGGATCTTTTTTTTGTAATCGATTACTTTCCATTTGGACTAATTTGTAATCGATTACTTTTTCCGGGTGAGGCTTATCATGGTGTCAACTGAGAGTAGTGAAAAGGCGATAACGCAGCACCGGCTGCTGGTGCCGCGTCTGTCGCTGATGATGTTTCTGCAATTTTTTATCTGGGGTAGCTGGTCGGTCACGCTTGGCCTGGTGATGACCCGGCACAACATGTCACTGCTGATTGGCGATGCGTTCTCAGCCGGGCCCATCGCCTCCATTCTTTCGCCGTTCGTGCTCGGGATGCTGGTGGACCGCTTCTTCGCTTCACAGAAGGTGATGGCGGTGATGCACCTCGCGGGCGCGGCGATCCTCTGGTTCGTGCCGGGGGCGCTGATTGCTGAGAACGGCGCGCTGCTGATTGGCCTTCTGTTTGGCTACACGCTCTGCTACATGCCAACGCTGGCGCTCACCAACAACATCGCGTTCCACAGCCTGGCAAACGTGGATAAAACCTTCCCGGTGGTGCGTGTGTTTGGCACCATCGGCTGGATCGTGGCGGGCATTTTTATCGGCGTCACCGGCGTGGCGTCCAGCGTGACCATCTTCCAAGTAGCGGCGGTCAGCTCCGTGCTGCTGGCGCTCTATAGCCTGACGCTGCCGCACACGCCAGCACCGGCGAAAGGCCTGCCTGTGAAGGTGCGCGATCTCTTCTGCGCGGATGCCTTCGCGCTGCTTAAAACCCGCCACTTCTTCGTCTTCTCCGTCTGCGCAATGCTGATCTCCGTCCCGCTCGGCACCTATTACGCCTACACCGCCTCGTATCTGGCGGATGCCGGCATTGCCGACGTCAGCACCGCCATGTCCTTCGGGCAGATGTCTGAGATCGTCTTCATGCTGGTGATTCCGCTGCTGTTCCGCCGCCTGGGCGTGAAATATATGCTGCTGATCGGCATGCTGGCGTGGTTCGTGCGTTATGCCATGTTCGCGCTGGGCGTCAGCGAGGAGGGGCGCATTCTGCTGTATCTGGGCATTCTGCTGCACGGCGTCTGCTACGATTTCTTCTTTGTTGTCGGCTTCATCTATACCGACCGCGTGGCGGGCGAAAAGGTCAAAGGTCAGGCGCAGAGCATGATCGTGATGTTCACCTACGGCATCGGCATGCTGCTCGGCTCGCAGATTTCAGGGGCGCTTTACAATCGCCTGGTGGCAGGGCAGACCGTGCCGCAGGCGTGGGTTACATTCTGGTGGATCCCGGCGGTGGCTGCCGCGGCGATCGCGCTGATTTTCCTTCTCACGTTTAAGTATGACGATGACAAGGCGTAATGTTCTGGAGGTGGTATGAGGACAATGAAAGGACCGGGCATTTTTCTGTCGCAGTTTATTGGCGGGGAAGCGCCCTTCAACACGCTCGACGGGCTGGCAGAATGGGCGGCGTCGAAGGGTTACAGAGCGGTGCAAATCCCCTGCAACCATCCGCATATCTTTGATGTGGAGAAAGCCGCAGAGAGTCAGGCCTACTGCGACGACATCACCGCTAAGCTGGCCGCGCACGGGCTGGTCATCAGCGAGCTGTCGACCCATCTGGAAGGGCAGCTTGTGGCGGTGAACCCGGTTTACAGCGAGGCGTTTGACCACTTCGCACCCGCATCCGTGCGCGATAACGATGCGGCGCGTCAGACGTGGGCAACGGAAAAACTGAAGCAGGCGGCGGTCGCCTCGGCCCGATTAGGCCTGAAAGCGCACGCCACCTTCTCCGGCTCGCTGGCCTGGCCGTTTTTCTATCCGTGGCCGCCGCACAACGAGCAGCGTTTTCAGGAGGCGTTCGAGGCGCTGGCAACCCGCTGGCGGCCGATACTGGATACCTTCGACGAGCAGGGCGTGGACGTCTGCTTTGAACTGCATCCGGGGGAAGATCTGCACGACGGCGTAACCTTCGAGCGTTTTCTGGCGCTGGTGGATAACCATCCGCGCTGCAACATTCTCTACGACCCGAGCCACATGCTGCTTCAGCAAATGGATTACCTGACCTTTATTGATCTCTACCATGCGCGCATTAAAGCGTTCCATGTCAAGGACGCGGAGTTCCGCCCCAGCGGGCGCAGCGGCGTCTACGGCGGCTACCAGCCGTGGATCAACCGCGCCGGACGTTTTCGCTCGCTGGGTGACGGGCAGATCGACTTTAAGGGTATCTTCAGCAAGCTGACCCAGTACGACTACGACGGCTGGGCGGTGCTGGAGTGGGAGTGCTGCCTGAAGGATGGCGACACTGGCGCGAGTGAAGGCAGCGAATTTATCCGCCGCCACATTATTCCCGTTTCCGGACGGGCGTTTGATGATTTCGCCGCAGGGGGGAGCCATGATTAACGTCGGGATTATCGGCAGCGGGTTTATTGGCCCGGCACACATCGAGGCGCTCAGGCGTCTCGGGTTTGTGCAGGTGGTCGCGCTCTGCGACGGTTCGCTCGTTAAGGCGCAGGAAAAGGCGCGCCAGCTAAATGTGCCGCATGCTTACGCCAGCGTGGAAGAACTGCTCGCGCACTCCAATCTGCATGCGGTGCACAACTGCACGCCGAACCACCTGCACGCGGAGATTAACCGCCAGATCCTGCGCGCGGGCAAGCACGTGTTTTCCGAAAAGCCGCTGTGCATGACGCCGGACGAGGCGCGCGAGCTGGTGGCGCTGGCAGAGCAGGCTGGCGTGGTGCATGGCGTGAGCTTTGTCTATCGTCAGTTTGCGATGGTGCGCCAGGCGGCGAGCATGATGCGCGCGGGCACCCTCGGGCGGCTGTTTGCCTCGCACGGCAGCTATTTACAGGACTGGATGCTGCTGGAAACCGACTACAACTGGCGGGTGGATGCCGCGCTCGGCGGCGCATCGCGGGCGGTGGCGGATATCGGCTCCCACTGGTGCGATACGGTGCAGTATGTCACCGGCAGGCGCATTACTGAGGTGATGGCTGATTTATCCATCGTCTGGCCGACGCGCAAGGCTAACGTGGCGGGCAATCAGACGTTTACGCACGACGAACATGCTCACTATGAAGATAAACTGGTCACCACCGAAGACTTCGGCTCGGTGCTGTTGCGTTTTGACGACGGCAGCAAGGGCAGCTTTAGCGTCTCGCAGGTGAGCGCGGGGCGAAAAAACCGCCTGACCTTTGAAATTAACGGCAGCGAGCAGTCGGTGGCGTGGGATCAGGAAACCCCGCAGCAGCTGTGGATCGGCCATCGCACCCGGGCAAACCAGACGCTCAGCGACGATCCGGGTTTGATGAACCGTGATGTGGCCGACAGCGCCCATTTCCCCGGCGGACACATTGAAGGCTGGCCGGATGCCTTTAAAAATATGATGGCGCAATTTTACCGTGCCGTGCAGGCGGGAGCGATGCCGGATAATCCGCAGTTTGCCACCTTCCACGATGGCGCCAGTGTGATGTATATCCTTGATGCGATTGTGAAAAGCCATCAGCAGCAGCGCTGGGTGCGTGTGGAATACTGACGCATTGCCCGGTTCGCCGGGCAACCAATTTATGGTAGCCTGCACAAAACGCTAACCGCAGGATGTATCGTCGCTATGTCAATTCAGAAAATCGCTCAACTGGCCGGGGTATCCGTGGCAACGGTCTCTCGCGTACTGAATAACAGCGATACCGTGAAGGCGAAAAACCGCGAGCGCGTTTTGCAGGCGATCCAGGAGAGTAACTACCAGCCCAATCTGCTGGCGCGTCAGCTGCGCACCGCCCGCAGCTATATGATCCTGGTGATGGTCTCGAACATCGCCAACCCGTTCTGCGCCGAAGTGGTGAAGGGCATTGAAGCCGAGGCAGAAAAGAACGGCTACCGCATTCTGCTGTGCAACTCCGGCTCGGATATTGAGCGCTCCCGCTCGGGCTTAAGCCTGCTCTCCGGCAAAATCGTCGACGGCATTATCACCATGGATGCGTTCTCGAAGCTGCCGGAACTGGCCGCGCTGATTGGCAACGCGCCGTGGGTACAGTGCGCTGAATACGCCGATGCGGGCGCGGTCTCCTGCGTGGGGATTAACGATGTTGATGCCTCCCAGCACGTTGTCAGCCAGCTTGCCGACGGGGGCCGCAAACGCATTGCGCTCATCAACCACGACCTCAGCTACAAATATGCCCGTTTGCGCGAACGCGGCTATAAGAGCGTCATACACCTGCGGGATCTGGACTATCAGGCGGTGGAGTACGCCAGTGAGCTCAGCTCCAGTGCGGGCATGGCGGCGATGCAAAATCTGTTAAAAGCAAACCCGCCGGATGCGGTGTTTGCCGTTTCTGATACACTGGCGGCGGGGGCGCTGCGCGCCATTCAGCAGGCAGGGCTGCGGGTGCCAGAAGATATCGCGGTGGTGGGTTTTGACGGCACCGAGCTGGCGGAGATGATTTCTCTCACCACCATTGAACAACCGTCGCGGGATATCGGGCGCAAGGCGGTCAATCTGCTGTTAAATAAGATCGACAACCCGGATGCGCCCACGGAAAGGGTCATGATGGACTGGCGCTTTATTTCCCGCGCCAGCACCTGATTATCTGGCGATGAAGCCAGCCAGCGAGCGAATATCGTTTCCGGTTGGCGACTGGTGAATACGCAGGCCAAATTCATCCACCACCGCGAAAATATGATCGAAGATGTCGGCCTGAATATCTTCGTATTCTGCCCAAATCACCGTGTTGGTAAAGGCATATATTTCAATCGGCAGCCCGTTGGCATCGGGCGCGAGCTGGCGCACCATCAGCGTCATATCTTTACGAATACGCGGGTGGTTACGCAGATATTCATTCAGATAGGCACGGAAGGTGCCGATATTGGTCATCTTGCGCAGGTTTAATACCGATTCCCCTTCGCCGTTCTGCTGATTCCACAGGTTAATTTCCTCGTGACGCGCGGCCAGATACGGCTTCAGTAGTTTCGCCTGAATCAGTTTCTGCTGCTCCTGCTCATCGAGGAAATGAATGCTGGTGGTATCGATATTCAGGCTACGCTTGATGCGGCGACCACCGGAGGCTGACATGCCGCTCCAGTTGATGAACGCGTCGGACACCAGCGCCCAGGTCGGGATGGTGGTGATGGTGTTATCGAAGTTGCGCACTTTAACGGTGGTCAGGCCGATGTCGGTCACCGTGCCGTTGGCCCCGTATTTCGGCATCTCCAGCCAGTCCCCGAGCTTCAGCATGTCGTTGGCGGAGAGCTGAATACCGGCCACTAAGCCCAGTATTGGGTCTTTAAAGACCAGCATCAGAACGGCAGCCATCGCACCCAGGCCGCTTATCAGAATGGCGGGTGACTGACCGATCAGAAGGGAGATAATTAATATTCCCACCAGAATGGCGCTCACCAGCTTGATGCCCTGAAATATCCCCTTCAGCGGCAGCTGTGATGCGGTAGCCATTTTCTGCGACAGATTAAAAATCACATCCAGCAGCGAGAAGAAGGAGAGCAGGGCATAGACCATCACCCACAATTTTGCGCAGGTGGTGAGCATTTCCGCCGCTTCGCTGCCTTTTTGCAGCCACAGAACCGCCTGAACGTTGACGATTATCCCCTGGAGGGTAAACGCCAGACGGTGAAATAACTTGTTCTGCGTAATGATCTGCAACCATAAATGGCTGCTGGCCTGCGCGCGTTTTTCGAAGGCGCGCAGCACCACTTTGTGCAGAATAAAATGAACGATAATGGCTGTAAGAAAAATAATACCAAAGATAATCACTAAAGAGGTGGTGTGATTAATTTCAATCCCTAACTCTTCAACCTGAGCAATTAATTCCTGCATAACGTCTCCTGTATTGATGCAGCCCCATAATGGCGGCTGCGGATCTATTATGCAAATTCAGGCAGTTTTATTTTGTCGCCGGACAGGCCTTGACGACCGGCAAACACAGACGATGGCGCATACGCAGCGTGGCCACTGCCAGCACCCCCATCATGGCCGTTTCCACCATCAGGAAGACGTTGACTGCCTGGGTGTAATCTCCGTGATGATTTTGCAGCCCGTGCAGCAAAATCGCGCCGAAAATGGCCGGGCCAAGCCCCAGCGCAGCCTGTTGCAGCGTGCTTAAAATCGCGCTCGCGGACCCCGCGTCGTCAGGCTGGATATCGCGCATCCCGATACGGTAGAAGCTGTTTACAATCAGCGCCTGCCCGTAACCCACCAGCCCGGTGGCCGGGGCCAACGTCAGCGCGGTATTCTGCATTCCCCAGTGACGGAACGTGGCGATCAGCGCCACCAGGCCGACAAGCTGAATCGCAAGCCCGGTCAGCAGGATGGCGCTGGTGCTGTAGCGGGCAATCAGGCGTGGGGCGAACCAGGCGGAAATAAAATAGGTGACGCCGAGCGCGATAAAGCTGTTCCCGGACTGCCACGGCGCCATCCCCAGACCGCTTTGCATGGTCAGCGCCATACAGAACATAAACCCGGACCAGACGCTGAAAAAGAGTATCCCGATCAGCACGCCAAAGCGGATGCTGCGCAGCTGCAACAGGCGCGGCGCGATGAGCGGGTGGGCATCTTCTCGCTCTTTCTTACGCGCGTTTAACACCATCAAATAGACCAGCGGCACAATCGCCAGCAGCGCGGCCTTCAGCGGCCACGACCAGTGCCACTGCGGGCCGAGCGCCATCGGGAAAAGCAGACAGCACAGTATCGCCGTCAGCAGGACAGTACCGGTCCAGTCAATGCGCGACGGCGTGTCGCGGCGGGTTTCCGGTACGTAGCGACGGCTCAACGCCAGCACCACCAGACAAATCGGCACGTTGATAAAGAAGGCGTTACGCCAGCCAAGCCCGGCGATGTCCGCCGACACCAGCCAGCCGCCACCCATCTGGCCGACGATAAACGCAATACCGCCGATACCGCCGAACAGACTGATCGCTTTGGCGTGTGCCGTTCCTTTTAACGTCACGTGCAACGTCGCGAGAATTTGCGGCATGATCAGCGCGGCGCCCGCGCCCTGAATAATGCGCGCGGCAAGCAACTGTTCGATATTGCCCGCCATGCCGCACAGCAGCGAGGCCAGGCCAAAACTCGCCACGCCCCACATAAACAAGCGACGGCGGCCAAGGTTATCGCCCAGCTTGCTGCCGGGGGCCAGGCAGACGGCAAAGGCCACGCCGTAGAGGGCGACGATCAGCTCCAGTTCGGTGGCGGTGGCGTGTAACGAATGGGTGATGGAATCCAGCGCCACGTTGGTGATCGAGGTATCAATCAGCGGCAGCATCTGGCCGGTTAATAGCAATATCAGGCCCGCACGACCCGGTGAAACAACTGACGTATTCATGGTGACTCCATTGCGTCAAACAGCGTAGAGTCGTAGCATCAACCATCTGATAAACGGGTACCAGTTCTTACTTATACTGGTACTGGCACTACCATGCAGGAGATGTTATGGCGCTGATGTCTGAACCTGTCACCTCTCTCCAGGATGACACCCGCAAGCAGCTGGGCGCGTTTTTGCGTGCCCGGCGCGAAAGCCTCGATCCGCAGCGGCTCGGCTTACCGCGCAGCGGCCGCCGCCGCACGCCGGGCCTGCGCCGGGAGGAGGTAGCGATGCTCGCGGATGTCGGTGTGACCTGGTACACCTGGCTGGAACAGGGCCGGGACGTCAATCCGTCCAGCGCGGTGATGGCCGCCATTGCAAAAGCGCTGCAATGCACCCCGACCGAAGCCCGGCATCTTTTTGTGCTTGCCGGTTTGCCGCCGGGCGAAGCCCCGCAGGCGGTGTGCTGTGAGGGGATCAGCGAAGGCACGCGTCGCCTGCTGGATACCCTGATGCCGAAGCCTGCCAGTATTCAGAAACCGAATTTCGATATCGTGGCGTGGAACGACAGCTTCGGACACCTGATGGGCGTCGATTTCAACGCTATCCCGCCGGAAGATCGCAACTGTATTTACCTGTTCCTCACCCATCCGGCGTGGCGCGCGCGGCTCGGCAAACGTGACGACGTGCTGCCGATTTTCGTCTCCTACTTCCGCGCGGCAATGGCTGAGCACCGTGGCGACCCGCTCTGGGAAGCGAAGCTGGCGCGTTTTTTTGCGGTGTCCGAGGAGTTCAAAACCCTGTGGCACCAGCGTAACGACGTGCGCGGCGTGGAGAACCAGCTCAAGCTGTTCACCCATCCCGAGCTGGGGGATTTTCATCTCCAGCAGATGTACTGGTACTCCGCCCCGCGAAACCGATCGCGGCTGCTGGTCTATTTACCGGTGGACGAGGCGGGGGAGAGGGCGATGGCGTGGCTGGAGGCGCAGGGGAAATAAGTTTTTTGCGAGGGGCTTTCAGGGAATAAGAGCTGGCTCTGCTAAGCGGATGAGACAGGTATAAGGTGGCGTTTAACTTAAATCAACCGACTGAATCGACATCATTTCGATGAGGGATTAAGTCGACTATACTCACGCCATGAGAAACAACAAATGTCGCCACTGATGATTGATTCCGCAGACTTCAGCCAAAAACTCGGCCTTATCTCCCGAAACGTCG
Organism: Enterobacter sp. CCUG 70166; assembly: GCF_020224095.1. Taxonomy (NCBI): domain Bacteria; kingdom Pseudomonadati; phylum Pseudomonadota; class Gammaproteobacteria; order Enterobacterales; family Enterobacteriaceae; genus Enterobacter; species Enterobacter sp. CCUG 70166. Next base: position 47,368 of record NZ_NRIQ01000001.1, on the reverse strand, counting down.
AACACACCGAAGCGTTCCTGGCACGAGGTACGGCGGAATTTCATCTGCCGGGGTTTCTGCTGCCTGTGGGATACCGGCTCCTGAAATCGCGTTATGGTGATGAATATCGTCTCGTGACCACCGATGACGGCAAACCTTATACGGCGTATGCCGTAAAGCTTAAATTTCATAAAGAAATTACCTTTCCCCACGGTGCCGCCACGCAGGTGATGGTGTGGCGTACGCCACGTGCCGTTCATCAACGCGTGATAAGCGGGTTGCCACAACTCTTTTTTCAGTGGGTGCTAAGCGAATACGACATCGTTGTCTCTGACAGCGAACAAACGGGAGACGGGCAACGGTTCTGGCTGCGCATGATCGACTGGGCGTTTACCATGAACTATCGCATTAGCGTGGCGGACGGTACGGTGGGAGAAGAGTGGACGTTAACGCCTGTAAATTCCTACGCTGAGCTGGAAGAGCGCTGGATTGCTTTTGCCTTGGGAAACGATCGTGAGGTCCATCCGCATCGCAGGCTTGTCATCAGTAAAGCGTAACGGGCCGCATGCAGCGGCCCATTTTCATTAGCATTCAGTCACAATCGTGCTCAGCGGCAGGCGAGACTTCGGCAGCGTGGCATTGAAATCCTCAACGCTGTGATGCCCAACCGGCACCACCACCAGGCTGGTGAAGCCTTTCTCTTTCAGGCCGAACTCTTCGTCGAGGATTGCGGCATCGAAGCCTTCAATCGGCACTGCGTCCAGGCCCATCGCGGCCACGCCCAGCAGGAAGTTGCCGACGTTCAGGTAAACCTGCTTCGCCATCCACTGGTCGTCATCTTTCAGATCCACGCGGTGCATGTCGGCAAAATAGCAGCGGCCTTTGTGGTTCGCGGCTTTTGCTTCTGGCGTGGCGAAACGGCCGTCAGCCTCTTCCTGATCGACGACGCGCTCAAGCCAGGCATCGTCCATCGCGGTTTTCGCGCAGAACACCACCACGTGAGAGGCATCCAGCATTTTGCGTTCGTTAAACACATAGGTGCCCGCCGCGGATTTTGCCACGCGCGCTTTACCCTCTTCAGTGCTGGCAACAATAAAGTGCCACGGCTGGGAGTTGGTGCTGGACGGGCTGTATTGCAGCAGCTTTTTGATTTTTTCCGCTTCTTCTGCGGTCAGTTTTTTGGCTGGGTCGAACGCCTTGGTAGAGTGGCGTTTCAGGGCGACAGAAATAATATCCATAACAACTCCTGGTGATGAAATTCGCCCGCGGGCGGGCGTGAAAGGAAAGCAGATTACCGCGCGAAGCGGGAAAAGATAAGTGCGATTCGAGCGCTTATTCTGTTCGTCTCAGACGAACAATCAGGCTGGCCGAATCCACTTCTGATCTTTTTTCGGCAGTTTATCAACGACCAGATTCCACGAATCCGTAATCAGGTCGGTGACCAGTTCAGGCGTGATGTCGTCCGTGCCATAAAGGGAGATCCAGTGTTTTTTATTCAGATGGTAGCCAGGCTCAACGCCACGGTAGATCTGCTGATTGAGCAGTGATTTTTCCGGATCGGATTTCAGGCTGACGTGGGCCCGACCGTGAGCGGTCGCCATCAGCATAAAAATTTTCCCGCCCACCTTAAACACGTCATATTCCGGGCCAAACGGCCAGCAATGTTCGGTAAAAGGCATCTCCAGCGCGACGCGTCTGGCATGTTCCTGCAAGGCTTTACTGTCCATGGCTCTCTTCCTCAGCAAGCCCGCGCCACATGGCTTCAAAGCCCAGCGCTTTAAAATCGACGGCACGGGACGGATCACGCGCGGCAAACTCCATGGTGGTTTCAGCCAGCGATAAGAATATTGCATCACCGAAGGTCTTAAACTCGTCAGACATAAACACCGGGCGCACCGAGCGGTGACACAGTTCGTGTATTTCCGGGAACATGTCTTTCACCGCCTGCTCGGTTTCAATGTTCAGCTTTTCACTGACGCCAATCTGGCGGATAGCCGCATGCGCCAGGGGGTTACGAATGCCCCAGTCCACATAGCTATTCCAGATATTACGGGTATGCTCTTTTGGCTGGGTGATGGTGCGATCGAGGTTTGCCAGCATGGTCTGGCAAAGATCCTGCTTCAGATGCAGATAGAGGGCATTCAGCAGATCGTCTTTGGTAGCAAAGTAGCGAAACAGTGTCCCTTCAGCGACGCCCGCATTACGGGCAATTAACGCCGTTGAGGCGGCAATACCTGACTGCGCAAACGCAGCCGTTGCTGCTTCCAGTAAGGCCTGTTTTTTATCTTCACTCTTCGGACGTGCCACTAAATTTTTCCTCCCGTCAATTGTAAAAACCCTGATTGAAACACGTGCTTTGCCACGCTGCAACGCGGAATGTCAAAGATCGAAAACCTTCTTGACGGCGTAATCATCCTATCTATAATGAGTGCTTATTCACTCATAATCAAGTTCAACCCGCGCAAACTATCGGACAGGGCGCGTTGGCGGGTCAGGATAATGAAAAAGCCTCTATTCATCTGCGTGGTGTTAGTCATGATTATTGCTTCAGCTGCCAGTTTACCGTTTGTACTGAATGCCGGATTTGGCCAGCCACCGCAGGGTGCGCAGCTCTCTGAAGTGGAGGCCTCTCCGCACTATCGCGACGGGCAATTCCATAACACGCTCCCTACGCCGGGCTTTACCGGGCAACAAAATATGCTGGTGGCGTGGTGGCAGTTCCTTACCCGTAAAACCGAAAACGCCCGTCCTGCGCAGCCGCTGCCGCTGGTGAAAACCGATCTGGCGAGCCTGTCGCCTGAACAGGACACGCTGGTGTGGCTCGGCCACTCCTCCTGGTATATGCAGCTGGCGGGGCAACGAATCCTGATCGATCCGGTTCTGAGTAACTACGCCGCACCGTTCTCCTTCCTCAATAAAGCCTTTGCGGGGGAGTACCCGTGGCGTGCGGAGAGCATGCCGGAGATCGACCTGCTGATTATCTCCCACGATCACTATGATCATCTGGATTACGCCACCATCAAGGCGCTGCTGCCGAAGGTTAAGCGCGTGGTCACCCCGCTGGGCGTGGGTTCGCATCTGCGCTACTGGGGGATGAGCCCTGAGATTATCGACGAGCGGGACTGGAACCAGTCGGTACGTATCAGCGATGCGCTGACGGTACATGTTCTGCCGGCGCGCCATTTTTCCGGGCGCGGCATTAAGCGTAACCAGACCCTGTGGGGCAGCTTTATGTTTGTCTCTCCGGAGCAGAAGGTCTACTACAGCGGAGACTCCGGTTATGGCCCGCACTTCAAAGCGATTGGCGAGCAGTTTGGCGGAGTTGACTTAGCCATTATGGAAAACGGCCAGTACGACCAGGACTGGAAGTACATCCATATGCATCCGGCGGAAACGGCGCAGGCCTCGGCAGATCTCAATGCCAGAGCGGTCGTACCGGGACATAACGGGCGTTTTGTGCTGGCGAAACATACCTGGAACGATCCACTGATCCAACTGGCGAAAGCCAGCAAGGATAAAAACTACCGGCTGCTGACACCGGAGCTGGGCGAGCCCGTGCGGGTGAGTGATACCACGCAACAATTTCGCGAGTGGTGGGAATAATGTTTAAGCGAGAAGCAGAGGGGGAGAGCAGTATGACGATTTCCGCTCAGGTCATTGATACGATTGTCGAATGGATCGATGACAACCTACACCAGCCGTTACGCATCGAAGAGATTGCCCGCCATGCGGGTTACTCAAAATGGCATTTACAGCGGCTGTTTATGCAGTACAAAGGCGAAAGTCTGGGGCGCTACATCCGCGAACGCAAGCTGCTGATGGCGGCGCGCGATCTGCGTGAGTCAGACGAGCGCGTGTACGATATCTGCCTGCGCTACGGGTTTGACTCGCAGCAGACGTTTACCCGCATCTTTACCCGCACCTTCAACCAGCCGCCCGGGGCGTACCGCAAAGAGAATCACCGTCAGACACATTGAAATTTACGACATCAAGGCCGGGTAAGGCGTAGCCGCCACCCGGCTTTTTTGTGGGCTCGGTGCCCGTAATTGCCCGGTGGCGCTGCGCTTACCGGGCCTACAAATCCCTTACCACCGATAATTCACCGTCGCCGTCACCGTCCGGCCAATCCCGTAGAAGCACGCCGTATCGCTTGCGCATGACGCCACATACTTCGTGTCCGCCACGTTATTGACGTTGAACTGCACGCTTGCCCCTTTCAGGCTGCGGTTCATCTCGCCCAGATCATAGCGCAGCATCGCGTCATACAGATCCACCGATGGCACCTTAAAGGTGTTCTTCGCATCGCCGTAGCTGGTGCCGATGTAGCGCATCCCCACGCCAGCGGTCAGGCTCTTCAGCACGCCGCCCGGAACGGTATAGCTGGCGAACGCCGATGCCATATGCGCTGGAATGCGCGCAGGCGTTTTGCCTTCTGTTCCCGCCACCGTGGTGCTTTCGGTTTTTGCATCGGTATAAGTGTAGGAGCCAATCAGGTTGATGTTATCCATCAGCGTGGCGTGGATTTCCGCTTCAGCGCCTTTCGAACGCACCTTGCCCGCATTTTCGAACCAGCCTTCAGCGCTGTTATAGGTCGCTACGTTGTCCTGAGTTAAATCGTACAGCGCGAGAGTCATCAGCGTGGTGTCGACCGGCTGATATTTCAGGCCAATCTCGGTCTGCTCACCGGTAGTTGGCCTGAATGGCGCGACGCCCGGCGCACGGTTGGTTTGCAGGTTCGGCTCAAACGACGTGCTGTAGCTGATGTACGGCGAGAGGCCAAAATCGAACGCGTACAGCAGGCCAGTGCGCCAGGTAAATTTGCTGTCGTTCTGCTGCGTAAAGCTATTATCGGTGAAGTCGTTGGTACGCACTTCGCTCCAGTCGTAGCGCCCGGAAACCAGCCACTCCCAGTTGTTCCAGCTCATCTGATCCTGAAGATACAGCCCCATCTGGTCGAGATTTTGCTGCTCGTCGGAGGCCGTTTTGAAGGTGCTTTCATCCACGTTCACGCCGTAAACCGGGGTTGTCCAGTCGAGGTCATACTGTGAGCCGCTCCCGCGCGCCAGCAGCTGTTTATCCTTGCTGGTCTTGTAATCAAACCCGCCGAGCAGGGTATGGCTGACGCTCCCGGTCTCCAGCAGATATTCCAGCTGGTTATCGAGGCCAAATTCATTGGTCGTGCGCTCTTCACGCTGGGCGCGACGGGTCAACACCGTGCTGTTGGCCGCGCTGTTGGCGTAAACCAGATAACGGTATTTCTGCTTGATGGTGGCGTAACGGGCGTTCTGGCGGAAGGTGAGGTTGTCGGCGAACTGGTGTTCCAGCTCGTAGCCAATCATCGTCTGCTCGCGCCAGGACTGATTGTAATTCGGATCGCTGACGTTAAAGTCGCGCGGGATGTACTTCCCGTCGACGCTTTTCACCGTGCCATACGCGGGCAGGAAGTTGCGGTATCCGGCATCCGGATCTTTCTGGTAGCTGGTCAGCAGCGTAAAGCGGGTCTGATCGTTCGGGTACCAGGTGATCGCCGGGGCGATCGCCATCCGCGTCTCTTTATAATCGTCCACCTGATTATGCTGCGTACGGGCGATACCGTTCACGCGATACAGTACGCGGCCGTCGTCGCTCAGCCTGCCGCCGAAATCAAACGCACCTTCGGCGAGATCGTTATTGCCGGTGCGGAACTGCACGTTGTGAATGGCCTCCGCCGTCGGGCGCTTGCTGGTCATGCTGATTAACCCGCCAGGATTCACCTGACCAAACAGGACCGACGCCGGGCCGCGCACCAGCTCCACGCGCTCCAGCAGCCACGGGTCAACTGTGCCCGTCTGTGATGAGGCCGTTGCGCCAAAGCTTAAGCCGTCGAGGAATTTTGGCACGTAGCTAAAGCCGCGCACAAACACCTCGTCGTTACGGTTAGACGAGCCCCGGTATTCGGTAAACACGCCCGCCGAGTAGCGCAGCGCCTGCGAAACGGATGTGACGTCCTGCATGTTCATTTGATCGCGGGTGATCACCGATACCGACTGCGGCGTCTTCACAATCTCCGCGCTGGTCTTGGTGGCGGAGAGCGTTTTCGTCGCCACAATGCCTTTTACGGGCGCAGTGGGCTCTTCACTCACGCCCTGCGTCACCGTAATCGTTTCTTCTTTCGTTTCTGCCTGAGCCGCGACGCTGGTCGTCGCCAGACTCAGCAGCCAGAGCTGCATTATCTTATTATTTTTAAACATTTTTATTGAACGTCCTTGGTTGCTATCGCCATAAAAACACCGGTAAATCGCCGTTGATGATATTGCAAATTATTACCATTTGCATTAGCGTTGTTAACAAACTTCGTTGGGGAACAAGCGGTAATGAAGAGGGTATGGAGTGGGTTGCTGTTGGGGATCGGCGCGCTGCCCGCCGTGGCGGCAACGTGCGAGCAGTCGTCCCGGCAGGGCGATGTTCAGGGAAAGTTTGATGCCAGCGGCGAAGTCTGCTTCTCCCTGCCTGAACTGGGTGAAAATTACGTTTCCGCCACGCTGAATGGCGTGACGGATGCGCGCCTGCTGGATGGGCAAAACCGCCGCATCCGCACGCTGATCGAAAATGGTCCTGCGGACGGGGAACACACGCTGCTGTTTGCCCTGCCGGTGAAACAGAACACCTCGCTGGTGCTACACGGCGAAGCCGGTAAGCCGTGGCGTTTTCAGTGGCGGATGAAAGAGACCTCTCCGTTACCACGCGTGCAGATGCTGGCGCCAGAAAGCCCGACGCTAAAGGCGCTGGCAAACGTCATTTCTGCCGGTGGAAGTACCGAGGCGTTCTGGCAGGCGCAGCGTCGACAGGGAACGCCAATGGTGGAACCGGTAGATGCGAGCCATAAGCGCGTGACCTTTCTGTGGCGCGGCGCGCGGGATAACGTCTTCATTCTCGGCTCTCCGGCGGGGGATCACGATCCGCTGTTCCGCCTGGGCAACAGCGACGTCTGGTTCCGCAGCTACGTGGTCCCCGCTGATACGGTGATGCAATATAAGCTCGCCCCCGATGTGCCGATCGTTGAAGGCTCTGCCCGCGATCAACGCCGCGCCATCCTGGTGAGCGCACAGGCCGATCCGCTTAACCCGAACACCTTTGGGGAGCAGAAGGCGGATCGATGGAACCGTTACTCGCTGCTCGATCTCAGCCCGGCGCGCTACTGCTCCGTTCAGGCCACGGCAAAGCCGCTGGTGCACGGGACGTTGAGCCGTCAGAGTTTTTCCAGCCACATCCTCGGCAACGCCCGCGACGTGATGATCTACAAACCGCGCGGCGCACAGCCCGCACGCTGGACGTTAATTCTGTTCGACGGGCAGATTTATCAGGACGAATACCATTTTGCCAACGTGCTGGACGGTCTGATTGCCCGGCATCACCTGCCACCGATTAACGTGGTGTTTATCGACAGCCTCGATCACGCCCGTCGCGGCAACGAGCTGCCGCCGAACCCGGATTTTGCTGACTTTTTGGCGCACGAGCTGCTGCCGTGGCTGCGCGGGCAGGGCATCGCGATGCAGCGGCAGAAAACGGTGCTGGCGGGGTCGAGCTACGGGGGAATTGCCTCGTCATGGGTGGCGCTGCGCTATCCGCGTCTGTTTGGCAACGTGCTGAGCCTTTCCGGCTCCTACTGGTGGGCGCCGAAAGGTGACGCCCCCGGCTGGCTGACGCGTCAGTACCAGCAGTCGCCGCCGTATCCGGTGCGCTTCTGGTTACAGGCCGGAAAGTTTGAAACCACGGGGCCGGGCGGCGGCATTTATCGCACCACGCAGGATTTTGAACAGGTGCTGAAGGAAAAAGGCTATCGCGTCAGCTTCCACCCCTCATCCAGCGGCCACGACTACGCGGCCTGGTGTGAAGCGCTGATCCACGGGATGCGCGATCTCACTGGCTTACGACGCCAGTGAAAACCAGCGGCGCCAGATGAAACGCAGGATAAAGAATTCGATGGCGCCGAGCACCAAAAACCACAGACAGAACAGAATGGTGTACAGCTGATTCAGATCGACCATATGAAAGGTCTGAACCAGTTTCTGCGCCAGCACCAGACCCAGCGACGGCGCAGGTAACAGCAGACAGGAGAGCAGGGCCATCAGCAAAATGCCCCCTGCGGTGAGCAGCGATTCTAACGGGTGTTTCATCGTAATGTTAATCGTGAGTTAAAAATGTCATTGTCCGGCATCCTGAAACGTAAAGCAATATCATCCCCACTGGCAAAATTGAGTGAAAGGCCACCGTTATTCTGCGAGTTAATAACGGAAAATAGATAATATTTCCGGGGCGATTAAATTAATATCGCGTAATGTAAATAAACGTCTTTTTCACGAAAATAATTTTACAAAGCTATAGGTGCTATATCCAATTAACGTCGCAATAACAATGGCTGCGACAATGTATAACGCCAGGCGCCGCCCGCGATAAATACCAAACATGCTTCCTCCTCGTTTAGTGTTGGTTTAGAAATATTTTGTAAAAATCAACGCGTCGAAATAATTTTAATCAGTTTTGAATAACCGGGTAGTCAATATATTGCGGTAGATCAATTTAACCCGCAAGACTTAAAAATGAATTATTTAAAGCCAGAAAGGAATTCCGGCTTCCGTCCACCGGATATTGAAGGAAAAATACCATGACCAAAAAAAATTTCTCGCAGAATATGCCACCCGCAGGCGGGCAGGCGTACCAGCAGACCGTAGAGCAGGTGCTTGCTCAGGCGCAGAGCCAGGCGAATGGCCTGGACCGCACCGAGGCGCAGGCACGTTTGCAGAAGCATGGCCCGAACGCGCTGCCGGAGAAAAAAGGCAAGCCGGGCTGGCTGCGTTTTCTCGCGCATTTTAACGATGTCCTGATTTACGTCCTGCTGGCGGCCGCCGTATTAACGGCTGTAATGGGACACTGGGTTGATACGCTGGTTATCCTGGGTGTGGCGGTAATCAATGCCTTAATTGGCCACATTCAGGAAAGTAACGCAGAAAAATCCCTGAAGAGTATTCGCAATATGCTCTCCAGCGAGGCGCGCGTAATTCGTAATGGTAACCATGAAACCATCCCGACGACGGAAATCGTCCCGGGCGATATTATTGTGTTGCGCGCAGGAGCTCGTATTCCGGCGGATATGCGCTTAATTGAAGCGCATAATTTACGCGTGGAAGAGGCAATTCTGACCGGCGAATCCACCGTGGTGGATAAACACATTAATCCGCTGAGCGGTGAACTGCCGCTGGGCGACCGCACCAATATGGTCTTCTCCGGGACGACCGTAAGCGCGGGCGGTGGCGTTGGCCTGGTCACCGCGACCGGTAAGGATACGGAGCTCGGCCACATCAACCAGATGATGGCGGGCATTGAAAAGCACCGCACCCCGCTGCTGGTGCAGATGGACAAGCTGGGCAAAGCGATTTTCGCCATCATTCTGGCGATGATGGCCGCGCTGTTTGTCTTCAGCCTGGTTTTCCGCGAGATCCCGATGGGCGAGCTGCTGCTCTCCCTGATTAGCCTGGCGGTAGCCTCCGTACCGGAAGGTCTGCCGGCGATTATCTCCATCATCCTCTCTCTGGGCGTACAGGCGATGGCGCGTAAGCGGGCGATTATCCGCAAGCTGCCGACGGTTGAAACCCTGGGCGCGATGACCGTGGTCTGCTCGGATAAAACCGGCACCCTGACCATGAACGAGATGACGGTGAAAGCCATCATTACCGCCGATACGTGCTATCGCGTGGACGGCAACAGCTACGAGCCGGTGGGCAACCTCTACCTCGAAGGCAGCGACGAGCCGGTGCAGATCCAGCCGGGCACCGTGCTGGAGCAGTACCTGCGCACCATCGACCTGTGTAACGACAGCCAGCTGATTCAGGACGAGCGCGGCCTGTGGGGCATCACTGGCGGCCCGACCGAGGGCGCGCTGAAGGTGCTGGCGGCAAAAGCCCACCTCGCACCGGTCGAGACCACCCTGGTCAACAAGATCCCGTTCGACTCGCAGTACAAGTACATGAGCACCCACTACCAGATTGGCGGTGAGGAGCAGATTTTGATCACCGGCGCGCCGGACGTGATTTTCGCCCTGTGTGAGCAGCAGCAGACCCGCAACGGTGCGCAAGCCTTTGACCGCGCGTACTGGGAAACGGAGATGGAGCGCTATGCGCGTCAGGGGCTGCGCATGGTCGCCGCGGCGTTCAGGCCAGCGAACGGTGAGCAGGCACTGACTCACGACGACCTGAGCCACGGCCTGATCTTCCTCGGCATTGCCGGGATGATGGATCCGCCGCGTCCGGAAGCGATTGAGGCGATTAACGCCTGCCAGCAGGCGGGGATCCGCGTGAAGATGATCACCGGGGATCACCCGCAGACGGCGATGAGCATAGGCCAGATGCTGGGGATCACTAACAGCGAGCAGGCGGTCACCGGCTATGAGCTGGAGAAGATGGACGACGCGGAGCTGGCCGAAGCGGCGGTGAAGTATGACATCTTCGCCCGTACCAGCCCGGAGCATAAGCTGCGCCTGGTGAAAGCGTTACAGGACAAAGGCGAAATCGTCGGTATGACCGGTGACGGCGTGAACGATGCGCCAGCGCTGCGTCAGGCGGATGTGGGTATTGCGATGGGCATCAAAGGCACGGAAGTCACCAAAGAGGCGGCGGACATGGTCCTGACGGACGATAACTTCGCCACCATCGCCAGCGCGGTGAAAGAGGGGCGTCGCGTTTACGACAACCTGAAGAAGACCATTCTGTTCATCATGCCGACCAACCTGGCGCAGGGACTACTGATTGTGATTGCGCTGCTGGCGGGGAACATCATTCCGCTGACGCCGGTACTGATCCTGTGGATGAACATGGCGACCTCCGCCACGCTCTCCTTCGGCCTGGCCTTCGAGGCCGCCGAGCGCAACATAATGCGCCGCCCACCGCGTCAGACCGGGCAGCACGTGATGGACGCCTACGCCGTATGGCGCGTGGCTTTCGTCGGCACCATGATTGCCATCGCCGCCTTTGCGCTGGAAGCCTGGCTGGCCCCGCGCGGGCACAGCGCGGAGTTCATCCGCACCGTGCTGCTCCAGATGCTGGTCTGCGCCCAGTGGGTGTACATGATTAACTGCCGCAACACCGAAGGGTTCTCCCTGAACCGCGGCCTGCTGGCGAACAAAGGGATCTGGCTGGTAACGGGCGTACTGTTCCTGCTCCAGGCGGCGATCATCTACCTGCCGTTTATGCAGATGCTGTTCGGCACCGAAGCACTGCCGCTGCGCTACTGGTTCGTGACGCTGGCGGTGGCGGGGGTGATGTTCTTCGTCGTCGAAATCGAGAAGCGACTGACCCGCAGGTTCCGTAAGGCTGCATAACTAAAACCTTACCCCTCACCCTGCCCTCTCCCCTTTGGGGAGAGGGCAGGGTGAGGGGAAAATACTGAGGTACTCCCATGAAATTCCCGCTCCTGCTCATACTCCTCGCCGCTACCCTGCCGCCCGCATTCGCCGCAGTCATTCCCGTGCGTGTCGCCACCGTGGAGCAAACCGCCCACGCCGCCGAACGTCAGATCCCGGGTCGCATTGAAGCGATTCACACCGTTGAACTGCGCGCGCGTACGGAAGGCGTGATTACCAAAATCCACTTCCGCGACGGCCAGTACGTGAAAAAAGGTGACGTGCTGTTCGAGCTGGACGACGCCGAGCCGCGCGCCGCCCTGCGCCTGGCGCAGGCCGAAGTGAAAAGCGCCGAAGCCACGCTGCGTCAGGCGCAACAGCAGCTGTCCCGCTTCGAAAGCCTGGGCAGCAGCAACGCCATCAGCCGCCACGATGTGGACAACGCCCGCATGCAGCGCGACGTTGCCAGCGCCGCGCTGGAGCAGGCGAAAGCCCGTCTCGACACCCGCAGCGTCACCCTCAACTACACGCGCATTACCTCACCGATTGACGGACGCGTGGGGCACAGCAACTTTCACGTCGGCAGCCTGGTGGATCCTGCCAGCGGTGTGCTGGTGGAGGTGGTCCAGCTCGATCCGATCCGCATCGCCTTTGCGCTGGAAGAGGGCGCGTTTGCCACCAAAGCCGGACAGCATGCGGATATCAGCGCCATGAAGCAGGCCTGGCAGGCGCTGATTGACAGCAACGGCCAGCGCGTCAGCGGGGAACTCACCTCCGTGGACAACCGCATCGACCCGCGTACCGCCAGCGTGATGCTGCGCGCCGAGTTCGCCAACCCGCGCCATCAGCTGCTGCCCGGCGGCAATGTGAACGTCTACCTGCGTCCGGCAAGCGAGCAGCCTGTCCTGACCCTGCCCGCCGCTGCGGTACAACAGAATGGCGACGGGTTCTTCGCCTGGGTGGTTAACGCCGAGGATAAAGCCGAAATGCGTCCGCTTAAGGTCGCCGGGCAGATGGGCCAGCAGTTCCAGATTGCCTCCGGCGTTAAGCCCGGTGAGCGAGCAATTACTGACGGTGCGCAGCGCGTGCAGCCAGGCGCTGCCGTTCAGATACTGAATTAAGGAGCCATCATGCTGACGTTTTTCATCAAACGCCCGCGCTTTGCGATGGTGATTGCGCTGGTCATCACCCTGCTGGGGGCCATCGCGCTGAGGATTATTCCGGTGGAGCAGTACCCGCAGATCACACCGCCGGTCGTGAATGTGTCAGCGTCATGGCCGGGCGCCAGCTCGGCTGACGTGGCGGAGGCCATCGCCACGCCGCTGGAGACGCAGCTGAACGGGGTGGATCATATGCTCTATATGGAGTCCACCAGTTCGGATGAGGGCTCTTACAGCCTGAACATCACCTTTGCGGCGGGCACCGATCCGGATCTCGCCGCCATCGACGTGCAGAACCGCGTGGCGCAGGCCGTGGCGCAGCTGCCGACCGAGGCGCAGCAAAACGGCGTGCAGGTGCGCAAGCGCGCCACCAACCTGATGATGGGGGTAAGCCTTTACTCACCAAATAACACCCACACGCCGCTGTTTGTCAGCAACTACGCCAGCACCCAGGTGCGCGAGGCGCTGTCGCGTCTGCCGGGCGTCGGGCAGGTACAGATGTTTGGCGCGCGCGACTACAGCATGCGCATCTGGCTGCGTCCGGACCGCATGAATGCCCTGAACGTGACCAGCGATGACGTGGCGCAGGCGTTGCGCGAGCAGAACGTGCAGGGGGCGGCAGGCCAGGTCGGCACGCCGCCGGTGTTTAACGGCCAGCAGCAGACGCTAACCATCAACGGGCTAGGGCGCTTAAACCAGGCCGACGACTTTGCCAACATCATTATCCGCACCGGGGAGATGGGGCAGCTGGTGCGCCTGAAGGACGTCGCCACCATTGAGCTTGGCTCGCGCAGCTACAGCTCGGGCGCGCAGCTGAACGGGCATGACTCCGCCTACCTTGGCATCTACCCGACGCCGTCCGCTAACGCCCTGCGCGTGGCCGATGCGGTGCGCGCGGAGCTGGAACGGTTATCCACGCGCTTCCCGGACGATCTGGTCTATGAAGTCAAATTCGACACCACCTCGTTTGTGGCCGCTACCATCAAAGAGATTGGCGTCTCGCTGGCGCTGACGATGCTGGCGGTGGTGGTCGTGGTGTCCCTGTTCCTGCAAAGCTGGCGCGCGACGCTGATTGTCGCCCTTGCCATTCCGGGGTCGCTGGTGGGCACCTTTGCGGTGCTCTACGCGCTCGGCTACTCCGCGAACACGCTCAGTCTGTTCGCCATCATTCTGGCGCTGACCATGGTGGTGGATGACGCCATCGTGGTAGTGGAGAGTGTCGAAACGCTGATGGCGGAAGGGCAGAGCCGCACGGCGGCGACCGCGCTGGCGCTGCGTCAGATTGCCGGGCCGGTGATTGCCACCACGCTGGTGCTGCTGGCGGTGTTTGTACCGGTGGCGCTCCTGCCGGGGATCGTGGGCGAGCTGTACCGCCAGTTCGCGGTGACGCTCTCGACCGCCGTCACGCTCTCAAGCCTCGTGGCGCTGACCCTGACGCCCGCGCTCTGCGCGATGCTGCTGCGCCCGCGTCCGGCACAGCCCGCCGCCGTTTTCCGTGGGTTCAACCGCGGGCTGGACGCCACGCGCACGCTTTACACCCGGATCGTGAGCGTGTTCAACCTCCATCCGTGGCTGGCGCCGCCGTTTTCCGTGGGTTCAACCGCGGGCTGGACGCCACGCGCACGCTTTACACCCGGATCGTGAGCGTGTTCAACCTCCATCCGTGGCTGGCGCTGCTGGCCACCGCAGGCGCGGCGGCGGTGGTGGTATTCAGCTTTATGTCGATGCCAAAGGGCTTCCTGCCCCAGGAGGATCAGGGCTACTTCTTTGCCAGCGTCCAGCTGCCGGAGGCAGCCTCGCTGGAGCGCACCGAAGCGGTGATGACCACCGCGCGCGAGCTGATCGCTAAAAACCCGGCGGTGGAAGACGTGATTCAGGTCTCCGGGTTTAACATCCTCAACGGCACCAGCGCATCGAACGGCGGGTTTATCTCCATCATGCTCAAAGACTGGAGCGAGCGTCCGCCGCTGGATGAGGTGATGGGCACCCTTCAGCGCCAGCTGCTGGCCCTGCCGGAAGCCACCATCATGACCTTTGCACCGCCGACGCTGCCGGGGCTGGGCAACACCTCCGGCTTCGATCTGCGCATTCAGGCACAGGCGGGGCAAAGCCCGGCGGAGCTGGAGCGCGTAACTCGCGAGGTGCTGGCGAAAGCCAACCAGCACCCGCAGCTGAGCCGCGTGTTCACCACCTGGAGCAGCAACGTGCCGCAGATGACGCTCACCGTTGACCGTGAGCGCGCGGCCCGCCTCGACGTGCCGGTGTCGCGCATCTTCAGCAGCCTGCAAACCGCCTTTGGCGGCACGCGCGCCGGGGATTTCAGCGTCAACAACCGCGTCTACCACGTGGTGATGCAAAACGAGATGCAGTGGCGCGAGCGCGCAGAGCAAATCAGCGAGCTGTTCGTGCGCAGCAACAGCGGCGAGCGGGTGCGTCTGAGCAACCTCGTCACCATCACGCCGACCGTCGGCGCGCCATTTATTCAGCAGTACAACCAGTTCCCGTCGGTATCGGTGAGCGGCTCGGCAGCGGAAGGGGTGAGCAGCAGCACCGCAATGGCGGCGATGGGCGAGATTCTGGCGGAAAACCTGCCAGCCGGGTACGACTACGCCTGGAGCGGCATGTCGTATCAGGAGCAGCAGACCGGGAATCAGGCGATATGGATTGTGCTGGCGGCGGTGGTGATGGCGTGGCTGTTCCTCGTCGCCCAGTATGAGAGCTGGACGCTGCCGGCGAGCGTGATGCTCTCGGTGCTGTTCGCCATCGGCGGAGCGCTGGTCTGGCTGTGGCTGGCAGGCTATGCCAACGACGTGTACGTGCAGATTGGTCTGGTGCTATTGATAGCCCTCGCCGCCAAGAACGCGATCCTGATCGTGGAGTTTGCCCGCGCCCGGCGTATGGACGGAATGGCGATTGTCGATGCCGCGCGGGAAGGGGCATCGCGCCGCTTCCGCGCGGTAATGATGACCGCCGTGTCGTTCATCATAGGCGTCCTGCCGATGATGCTGGCGACCGGGGCGGGTGCCCAGAGCCGCCGTATCATTGGCACCACGGTGTTCAGCGGCATGCTGGTAGCCACCGTGGTGGGGATAGTGTTCATCCCGGCGCTGTTCGTGCTGTTCCAGCGCCTTCGCGAATGGGGGCACGGCCTTACGGACTCGTCGCCCACAGCTCACAGTGCTTCTGCACCAGAGAAATCAGCGAGCCGCCATCGGCGATAAAGTCCCGCATGCGCTGCGCCTCGCTCTTGCCCTGCTTTAACAGCAGGGCAATTTCCTTGATGGCGCTCGTCGTGCCGAGTTTCTCGGCCGACGGTGCAACCTGCTCCAGCAGCCAGGCGATATCCTCCGCCACGGTTTTGTGCTCGCCGGTATGCACGTCCGTCAGAATGCCTTCCAGCCCGTAGCGACAGGCCTGAAAACGGTTAAAGCGGTACAGCAGAAAATCCCGTTCCTGATGCTTATAGGGCCGCGCAGTCAGCAGCCAGTGCGACGTCGCCTGAATAAGCCCGGCGATGTTAATGGCGTGACCGAGCGTCAGCGGCGTATCCATTACCCGCACCTCCACGGTGCCAAAGTGCGGGCTGGGGCGGATGTCCCAGTGCAGATCCTTAATGCTGTCGATCATGCTGGTGGAACTCAGGCGGCGGAACAGCCCCTCGAACTCCTGCCAGCTGTTGACCCACGGCATCTGGCCGTTATCCGGGAACCCGGAAAATATGTTGAGCCGCGACGAGGAAAACTTGGTGTCCGTGCCCTGCATATAAGGCGACGACGCGGCGAGGGCGATAAAATGCGGCACGAAGCGCGACAGGCCGTGCAGCAGGTAAATCGCGTCGTCCCCGTTTCGGCATCCCACGTGCACGTGCTGGCCGAACACCGTCGCCTGCAAAATCAGATAGCCAAAGCGCTCCAGCGTGACGTTATAGCGCTCGTCGTCACACACCTCCTGCCGCTGCCATTTCTGGAACGGGTGCGTGCCGCCGCCGCAGATCTGGATGTGCTGCTCCGACGCCGCCCGCAGGATGCTCTGCTGCATCACGGAGAACTGCGCCGCCGCCTGGTCGATGGTCTGGCATACACCGGTGGCGATTTCGAGCATGCTTTCGGTGATGTCGTGTTTGACTTCGCCCCCTTTGATGTCGTCTTTGACGGCGGCGATGAGGGCAGAGGAGTCCTGGCTCAGATCGTAACCCGGCGGGTTAACCACCTGGAGTTCGAGCTCAATGCCGAGGGTATAAGGTTCAGAGGACTTGAAATCGGGTAAGGGCATGGCGCACTCCGTTGTCTGTTATGTGTTGAGTATAGACAATGGGCGTGGCGCGCTCTTTTCAGGGTGGTATAACTGATAGCAGGCTTAGCAAAAGGGGAGTGACCCATGTCTGACTATCCAACCATTGCGCTGATTGGTCCCGGTGCGATTGGCACCACCATTGCCGCGGTGCTGCATGACGCGGGCCGTACGCCGCTGCTGTGCGGTCGCACCGCGCATCCGGTATTACGCCTGCGTCACGATGAGGATGAAACTGTGGTGCCCGGTCCGGTACTTACCGATCCCACCGTCATTACCCGCCCCGTAGACCTCGTTTTTGTGGCGGTAAAAACGACGCAAAATGCCGACAGCGCCGGGTGGCTGCGCGCCCTGTGCGATGAAAACACCGTGGTCTGCGCGCTGCAAAACGGCGTGGAGCAGAAAGCCCAGCTTGCGCCTTTGGTCAACGGCGCAACGGTGCTGCCGTCGGTGGTCTGGTTCCCGGCGCAGCGCGAGCCGGACGCCTCCGTCTGGCTGCGGGCAAAACCGCGTCTGACGCTACCGGACGTGCCGCAGGCGCAGCGGGTGGTCGAGGCGCTTCGCGGGACGCGCTGTGATGTTGAGCTCTCGACAGATTTCACCACCGTCGCCTGGCGCAAGCTGCTGCAAAACGCGGTCGCCGGGCTGATGGTGCTGGCCAACCGCCGCGCCGGGATGTTCAGACGCGAGGATATCAGCGAGCTGGCGCTGGCCTACCTGCGCGAGGGGCTTGCCGTCGCCCGCGCTGAGGGGGCGAAGCTGGACGATGCGGTGGCCCAGGAGATTCTGGCGAACTTCCAGCGTGCGCCCGAGGATTTAGGCACGTCGATCCTTGCCGACCGTCAGGCCGAACGCCCGATGGAGTGGGATATTCGTAACGGCGTGATCCAGCGCTATGGCCGCAAGCATGGTATTGCGGTGCCCATCAGCGACGTGGTGGTACCGCTGCTGGCGGCGGGGAGCGAGGGGCCGGGCTAACGGCCGCTGTTTTTCCGTTCGGCGAGCGTGACGGTGGAGCAATAATCTGGGGATAGTCAGCTTTAAACACATATGCGAAACTTACCGCTTCTGAAAAAATGTGGTGGGACCCGCTCAATGTCAGAACCATCTTCGCAGTGCCTGTTTAATGAAGGAATGATTGCTTTTCCTGAGGGCTATCAGGACCGTACCGTCAATGTCTTCGCGCCGCCTGCAGCGGATGCGCCTGCGTTCAATATTTCCCGCGATGCCCTCAACGCCGGCGAAGCGCTTGCCGCGTATATCGATCGCCAGCTCGCCCTGATGGCAAAGCACATCAAGGGCTGGAAGCAGGGTGAGCGCAGCGCCGCTACGCTGGGCGACAGCCTTTTACAGGGTGAAACCGTCCATGCCAGCTACCTGCGCGACGGGAAACGCATCTGGCAGCAGCAGGCCGTGTTTAACGTCGACGGCGATAAAATCCTGGTGTTCACTATGACCTGCACCCGCGCGCCGGGCGATGCCGACGGCGCGCTGTTTGGCGATCTTCTCAGGAGCTTCCGCTTCCACCATTAACTTCAGGGACCGTTGTTATGTTTGAAGCAGCACGCGTTGGTGATGATATCGGCCACTCCGGTGCGCTGGCCGGGATGATTGCCGGAACGATTGTCGGTGGCCTGATTGCCGCCGCCGGGGGCATTCTGGCGGGGGCCATGTTTATTGCCGGTCTCGGCGCATCCTGTCTTGGCGTGGGCGTCCTGCTTGTCGGCGCCAGTCTGGCCGTGGGGTATTACACCGGGGAGCTGGCGACTGCCGCCAGGGACAGCATCGCCGACGCCGGGGCATCCAGCATGACGAAGAAAGGCGTCATCACCTCCGGCTCGCCCAACGTGTTTATCAACGGTAAACCCGCCGCGCTTGCCACCGATAGCACCGTCGACTGTTCTGACGACGGCTCGCAGCAGATGGCCGAAGGCTCTAAGCGAGTCTCCATTAACAGCCAGCCTGCGTCACGCATCGGGGATCGCACCACCTGCGACGCGAAGGTGATGACCGGTTCGGACAACGTCATTATCGGCGGCGATCCGCAGCAAACCCTCCCCATTCAGTCTGAAGTGCCCGAGTGGCTCTATAAGGTCTCCGATCTTACCCTGCTGTTCGCCGGGCTTCTCGGCGGCTGGGGCGGCGCCGCTGGCAAAGTCGGGGCGCTCTCTAAGCTGCTGGGCAAAATCCCCGGCATCAACAAGCTGGCCCGTATCGCCTGTCGCGCCGGCACGCTGATGACCGGCGTGGCGGCCGCGGGGATCATCGCCCGCCCGGTGGATATCGTCAGCGGACAGAAGTTTCTCAGCGGGGATGATGAGCTGGACTTCGTCCTGCCTTCCCGTCTTCCGGTGCGCTGGCAGCGCTACTGGCGCAGCGGCAATCCCGGCGACAGCGTGCTGGGCCGCGGATGGAGCCTGTTCTGGGAAAGCCGCCTGGAGCCTTATCAGGACGGCCTGGTGTGGCGCGCACCGTCCGGCGATTACGTCGCCTTCCCGAAGGTCCCGAAAGGGATGCGCTCCTACTGCGAAAGCGAAAAAAACTGGCTTGAACATCACCAGGACGACAGCTGGTCGGTGTATGACGTCAGCGGCGAGCGCTGGCACTATGCGCCGCTGCGGGATGCTGCCCCGTCGCTGCTCCAGCGCCTCTCCGAACCCTGCGGCAACGATATCCTCTTTGAGTGGAATGCGGATAATACCCTGCATGCCCTGACCGACTGTGCGGGCCAGCGCGTGGTCTGCCGCTACGACCGCGACAGGCTCGTTGGCGCCTGGCTGGATGACGAGATCTGCCTGGTCAGTTACGCTTATGATGAACAGCGCCAGCTGGTCTCCGTGACCGGCCGGGGCGGTAGCGTGCGCCGACGCTTCAGCTGGCAGGACGGGCTGATGAGCGCTCATGAGGACGCCAACGGCCTGCTGAGCGAATACCGCTGGCGGGAGATTGACGGCCTGCCACGCGTGGTCGGCTTCCGCCATAGCGGCGGCGAACGGCTGACGTTCGAATACGATTTTGAGAACGGCACCCGCCGCGCGACCCGCGAAGACGGCGCGCAGGCGCACTGGCTGGTAGATGACGACGACAACGTCGCGCGCTTCTCGGATTACGACGGTCGCCAGACGACGTTTGTCTACCGCGACGGCGAGCTCTGCCACGTCATTCTGCCGGGCGGGGCGATGCGCCGCAGCACGTGGGACAAATACGGCCGCATGACCAGCGAGACGGACCCGGCGGGCCGCCGCACGGAGTATCACTGGCATCGCCTGACCGACCGCATCACCCGCACGGTTTACCCGGACGGTACCTCATCGCAGGCCATGTACGACCTTCGCGGTCGCCTGCTGTCGGAGACGGATCCGGCCGGTAGCACCACCGCGTATCGCTATCCCGATGATGAAGAATTCCTCCCGGAGAGCATCACCGACGCCATCGGCGGCGTGGTGCGCCTGGCCTGGAACCACCAGGGGCTGCTGACGCAGCGCACCGACTGCTCCGGCAGCGTCACCCGCTTCACCTACGACCGCTTCGGGCAGCTGATTGCCAGCGAAGATGCAGAAGGGAATATCACGCGGCGGGAGTGGAGCCGTGCCGGGCTGCTCAGCGCCGTGATCCATCCGGACGGTAGCCGCGAGTCGCTGGTGTGGAACGAACGCGGCCAGCTCACGGGCTGGCGCGACCCGCTGGAAAGCGAGGTGAGCTGGGCCTATAACGCGCTCGGCCTCCCGGTCAGCCTTACCGACCGTATTGGTCGCGTGCGCCAGTGGCGCTACGACCCGCGCGGTAACCTGCTGCGACTCGATAACGGCAACGGGGCGGAATACCGCTTCACCTACGACGCCGTGGGCCGCCCGCTCAGCGAAACGCGCCCGGACGAGACCGTGCGCCATATGGAATGGGACGCGCGAGGGTTTCTCTGCGCGCTCGAAGAAAACGGACGGCCTGCCGCCGACGGCGGCATCGCCCGTCGCGTCCAGCAGTTCAGCTATGACGACAGCGGGCTGCTGATCGGGCGCACTCAGCGCCACGCGGAGTACCGCTACTTCCGCGACCTGAGCGGCCAGATTACCCGCATCCGCCGCACGCCGACGGCCGAAGGCGTTGCCCTGGGTATCGAAAGCGATGAGATCGCTTACCGCCACGACGCCGCCGGGCGCGTGCTGAGCGAGTCCGGCATTAACGGCGCGGTGGGCTACGAATGGGATGCCCTGAGCAACCTGACCGGCCTGACGCTGCCCGGCGGGCAAAAGCTGGCCTGGCTGCACTACGGCTCCGGCCACGTCAGCGCCATCCGCTTCGGGCAGCAGCTGGTGACCGAGTTCACCCGCGACCGCCTGCACCGGGAAGTGCGCCGCACCCAGGGCGCGCGCGAGCAGCTCCGTCAGTATGACAGCCTCGGCAGACGCACCCTGCAGCGCAGCGAACTGAGCACGGACGTGACCCTGCCGGAGCAGGCGCTACTGGAACGCCTGTACCGCTACACCGCGCGCGGTGAGCTTTCCGGCGTCAGCGACACCCAGCGCGGTGAGGTGGACTACGGCTACGACGCCGAAGGGCGTCTGCTGAAGCACTACGAGGCCCGGCAGGGACACAGCCGTGCGCAGTTCAGCTACGACGCCGCGGATAACCTCGCCGCCAGTGACGATGCGGTACCGGTTACGGATAACCGCCTCCAGCACTGGCAGGCGCTGTTTATGAAATACGACCACTGGGGCAACCTGGTCAGCCGCCGCATCGGGCTGTACGAGCAGCATTATGCGTATGACGCCGAGAACCGGCTGGTGTCCGCCCGGGGAACCGGGCCGGAAGGGCGGTTTGAGGCGCGCTATCACTACGACGCGCTGGGCCGCCGCACGCGCAAAATCGTCACCACGACGCACGGCACCACCGACACCTGCTTCCTGTGGCAGGGCTACCGCCTGCTGCAGGAGCAGCAGGAGAGCGGGCTGCGCAGTACGTATATTTATGACCCGAATGAAGCCTGGAGCCCGCTGGCGCGTGTGGATCACCTTCGTGACCAGAGCAACGCTGAGATTTACTGGTTCAACACCGATCTGAACGGCGCGCCGCTGGAAGTGACCGACGAGCGCGGCGCGGTGCGCTGGAGCGGCCAGTACGGCAGCTTTGGCGAGGTGCGCCATCAGAGCGAAGGGTTCTCACGGCTTGTGAATCGCACGGCGATGGCACACCAGCCGCTTCGCTATGCCGGGCAATACGCTGACGGTGAAACGGGGCTGCACTATAACCTGTTCCGCTACTACGACCCGCAGGTCGGGCGGTTTATTGTGCAGGACCCGATTGGGTTGAATGGTGGGTGGAACCTTTATCAGTATGCGCCGAATTCTCTAATATGGATCGACCCGTTAGGATTGAAAGGGTTCTTTACCCCATCAATTTTTAATGCTCCTTCAGGTAGTACTCATACCGTTTACCAGCAATCAATAGACTGGGACTTACCTGTCAACACTAGGGGAGGAGTAAAAACAAATTTAGATTTAGCTTTGGAAGGTAAATCACCTTTTGTTGTGAAAAATGGAGCCTATTCACAAATAAATATTCACCATTCTAAACAAAATGGGCTAGGATCTTTATTTGAGCTTTCATCGAATACGCATCAGACATATTATGGAACAAATGCTCTCCATCCTTATTTACCAAATGCTCACCCAATTAATCCTGTAAACAGAGATTTATTTAATCTGGATCGTGAAGCATATTGGAGGGGGCGAGCACAAGCAGAATTAAACAGTCGAGCAAAAAATAAATGTGGGTGAGAGATTATGTTATCTGAAAAAATAAAGTTAATGAGTCAATCTCGAGGTTGTTGGTATGATGATATCACTCAAGAGTATAGTGATGCTTTGCTTTCTTTAGGTATTGACCTTGCTTCTGATTTTGCTCAGTTTTATTTGCACGTTGAGGATGGGGCTACTTTTCATAGCAGGAATCATGAAATTTATCAGATCTGCTGGTTTGTTATAAATTCCTCGTACCAACTTGATCTTAAAAGAACACATGAAATATTAAAAATACCAAACGAGTATATTCCCTTGGATGGTTTTCAAAGCGAGGGTGGGTATTTTTATAACAAAAAAACTGGAGAAGTTTTATATATCAATGTAGGGGATGTTTTAACTAAGTTCCTACAGGGGGAATTAAAGCCTCAATGGGTAGACTTTAATTCTTTCATTGAATGGTTTTTTGATTTAGATAAATGAATGAAATATGCCGGAAACCATTAAGTTCCGGCTTTTATTACTACAACCAATTTTTCCATAGTGTGGAGTATCTAAGATCAAGAAGTCATGACCTTAGTAAGGAAAGCTTATGCCTATTTCATGCGGTAAGCCTGCAAATAAAGATGTAATTAAAATTTTGGAGGGGGAATTCAAAATCCATTTGCCAGATGATTATAAAGAATTCCTCAGGTTGAAAAATGGCTTTGTTGTAAAATCTCCGGGTTTTTGTGAGTTGGAGTACGAAGGTGTCGATGAAGGGTTTATCGCTTTTTATGCCCTTTTGGGAATAAATATAAAAAATCCAAGCCACGACATTTTTCGGCAAAATGAAAATTTTTTAAATGAACTTGATTTTGTTGATGATAAGTTAATTATTGGTGATGAGCCTGGAGGTAACTTTTATCTTATTCTAAATGGAAGTGAAAGTCAGGGGGTTTATTATTGAGATAGAACACATCTACATGCTGAGGATGATATCCAAGAGTTTGAGATCGCTGAGCAAAATCAGTGCGGCATTATCTATAAAATTACTAATAGCTTTACTGAATTTCACAAGATAATTTGTAAGGCTTCCCTTGATGCAGGAATGAATGTAACTGTTGATTTATGATATTTCAAAATTAAGTCATATTAACAATATGATTATGGCTTATTTTTAAATTTAGAGGTTATTAAATTGATAAATATTAAAATAAGAGTATCACGTATGCATGTATTTAAATCTTCATATTAAAGTCGACAGCATTGTTAGGTTTAGAACATTGGATAAGCACGTTATAAAATAAACCATTTGACTTTTTATAATGATAAATTCTACTTATTTGTTACCAGTGATGATATTAATAATATGAATGAAATATTGATGATAATCTCAATCTCATAGTTTCTGGCTACTAGATCTTGAAGTATGAAAAAAGACTCTGTGCATATCTGGCTCAGGCTTCGATTTTACGGCTGGGATAGATGATACCTATATAGTCGACCATAAAACAGTACTATGTGTAAGTAAGTTTCTGTGTTTAACCTGCTGTTTAAAAACTAAAATAGTTATCGTGCAGATAGCTTAATTTATCAGGGTGTGGCGGTAGCATGATTGTCTTATGCAAACCGCTACTTCCGCGACCTGAGCGGCCAGATTACCCGCATTCGCCGCACGCCGACGGCCGAAGGCGTTGCCCTGGGTATTGAAAGCGATGAGATCGCTTACCGCCACGACGCCGCCGGGCGCGTGCTGAGCGAGTCCGGCCTTAACGGCGCGGTGGGCTACGAATGGGATGCCCTGAGCAACCTGACCGACCTGACGTGGCTGCATTACGGCTCCGGCCACGTCAGCGCCATCCGCTTCGGGCAGCAGCTGGTGACCGAGT
Organism: Enterobacter sp. CCUG 70166; assembly: GCF_020224095.1. Classification (NCBI taxonomy): domain Bacteria; kingdom Pseudomonadati; phylum Pseudomonadota; class Gammaproteobacteria; order Enterobacterales; family Enterobacteriaceae; genus Enterobacter; species Enterobacter sp. CCUG 70166. The sequence continues at coordinate 22,959 of NZ_NRIQ01000001.1, read as the reverse complement.
TCACCCGCGACCGCCTGCACCGCGAGGTGCGCCGCATCCAGGGTGCGCGCGAGCAGCTCCGTCAGTATGACAGCCTCGGCAGACGCACCCTGCAGCGCAGCGAAGTGAGCACGGACGTGACCCTGCCGGTACAGGCGCTACTGGAACGCCTGTACCGCTACACCGCGCGCGGTGAGCTTTCCGGCGTCAGCGATACACTGCGTGGTGAGGTGGACTACGGCTACGACGCCGAAGGGCGCCTGCTGAAGCACTACGAGGCCCGACAGGGGCACAGCCGCGCGCAGTTCAGCTATGACGCAGCGGATAACCTCGCCGCCAGTGACGATCCGGCACCGGTCACGGATAACCGCCTCCAGCACTGGCAGGCGCTGTTTATGAAATACGACTCCTGGGGCAACCTGGTCAGCCGCCGCATCGGGCTGTACGAGCAGCATTATGCGTATGACGTCGAGAACCGGCTGGTGTCCGCCCGCGGAACCGGGCCGGAAGGGCGGTTTGAGGCGCGCTATCACTACGACGCGCTGGGCCGCCGCACGCGCAAAATCGTCACCACGACGCACGGCACCACCGACACCCGCTTCCTGTGGCAGGGCTACCGTCTGCTGCAGGAGCAGCAGGAGAGCGGGCTGTGCAGCACCTATATCTACGACCCGAATGAGGCCTGGAGCCCGCTGGCGCGGGTGGATCATCTCCGTGACCAGAGCAGCGGTGAGATTAACTGGTTCAACACCGACCTGAACGGCGCGCCGCTGGAAGTGACAGACGAGCGCGGCGCGGTGCGCTGGAGCGGCCAGTACGGCAGCTTTGGCGAAGTGCGCCATCAGAGCGAAGGGTTCTCACGGGTTGTGAATCGCACGGCGATGGCACACCAGCCGCTGCGCTATGCCGGGCAGTACGCTGACGGTGAAACGGGGCTGCACTATAACCTGTTCCGCTACTACGACCCGCAGGTCGGGCGGTTTATTGTGCAGGATCCGATTGGGCTGAATGGTGGAAACTTAAATTTATATAATTATGCCCCTAACCCTCTGTTATGGATAGACCCTATGGGTCTGGCATTGAGCGGCGATGACTTTAGTGGAAGCCCATCACTTTATCCTGTTACTGGGACGCAACGAAATATCGTTGAAATTACCCTTCAAGGATCAAGGGGGCGGGATTTCACAGAAGCCTACAAACTTGCAGGCATAAGTGAAGCTGATGCAAGCGAATATACATGGCATCACCTTGATGATTTTGATCCAAAAACAGGTAAGTCAACTATGCAGTTGGTCACGACTGAGGCGCACAAAGCATCTTTCCCACATAAGGGGTCTGTATCTCAGTTCGAAAAACATTTTGGAGTGAAGTATGGCTCTCCTGAAGCTATAAAAATATCTCATAGTAAAGGATGGCTGAGAGGTCGTATTCCTAAACATTGTCAATAGGAGAGAAATGATGATTAAACTTATAGACTCTTCCCCTGCTGTATCTGCTGATGAGCTAGGCAAGATCGAAGTTTCGCTGGGCGTAACTTTTCCTAATGCCTTAAAATCTATATGGCTTATAAGTAATGGTGGCATACTGGACGAAGGTCGTCGTGTTTATCAAAGCGAACACTACGAGAATGATATAAAATATTTCCTACCTATATTACATACTAAAAAATCGGGCATATTAACTGTTGATGATTACTATAAGGATTTAGTAGTTAACAAAAAAATTCTTGCAGAAAATTTTATACCATTCGCAATTGATGGAGGTGGGTTCCCCTATTGTGTTGGGGTAAATGATGGTGCAGTATATTTTTGTGATTTGGAAAATCAGGAGGAGATCTATCTTGAGCCAAATTTTGAAAGTTTTATTGGAAAAATAATTCCTGAAGATGAAGCATGGTGATACAGGTTCTTACACTCGTAAGAGGGGGGCTTTGTTGATCACTACTTTTCACAGGGGGCTTCATTGATGTAATGATGAAGTGCCCAATTATTTCATTAATAACATATTTCCTTTTCTGCTATACACCGATCTGTCAGTTTATTGTGCAGGCTTCGAGAGTGTTAAAGGGAGGGTTAAACTTATACTCAAATGTTCCCAACCAACTTACCTAGATAAATTTATTAGGGTTAATGCAATGGGCATGGAACCCAAATGGAATGGGATACCATTTAATGCCACGAAACATAGCCAACAGCATTGGACCAACCGATCTTGGTACTATGAAAAATATGCCAACGTTTTTCCCGGATCCTTATAGCGCTGGAATGCATGAAGAACTATATAGAGCTATTAAAAATGGTACTGGAAAAAATCAAGGGCCGTGGCAAGGATCCGCGGACGATCTATTAAATGTGACTAGCCGTAATTTAGATTCCGTTTCACATATAACAAACGATTTAAGGTTTCCTTCGACGGCTGGAATCTTAGTCAAAATGTCACTCCTAAAGAAGCAGATTCAGAATTGCTTGCGTTGTTCATATTGAAGAAACAGGTAAGGCATCAGGAGGTAGGTGTGGTTAAAACAATTTACATTGATGTGGATTTTAACGGGATAATAATATTCGATTATCCAGGAATACGGGCCCCATTTGGTGGGAAGATAGAGGATGGAGATAACATTCTCCAGGAATTCACCACCACAGACAAAGGGGATCTTGTTCTTAATGAAGGTATTGCCTTACCTATCATGGGCCTTGATGATGGTGGCTATGTTGTTAGGCTTTTTTTAAATGAATTTCCCGACAATAAAGACAGGGAAGTTATATTCACAGATAAATATTTCTATCTTAATGTAACTGGTGATTTATACGTTGCTGATATGGCAGTGTTTTGGGAGTGGGAAGATTATACTGGTTGGATTAACACTGATGTTCCTAAAGGAATATATAGAGTGAGCCTTGAAGGGGTTCATTTATTAAAGGGGGAAGAGACTGTTTACTGCTATGATTTAATTTTTGAAAAAACGAATCAACTTGGTATAAGAGATGTTGAACCACGCTCAGACTCCAGGATTTATTAAATCTATTAGCCTGCAAAGAAAGTAAAATTTTCCGGCTTTTGTTAGTTTTTTTTAATCATGCCTGAAGAGACGTACATTGTAGTTAATCATAAATGTGACTTAAAAATGCTAAGAATTTGTTCGCTGAAATGGTTATGGGAATTAGGAAAGAGAGAATGTACTTTTTATGGGAGCGAGTTTAAGAAATGATTAAATGTAATCTAATCTCTAAAATAAGTATCTTTTCTGATGATAATGACATTGGGCGGATTGGTGGAAATATCCCTAATTTCTTTTTAGATAAACTAGATATTGTTCGGGGTTATAAGTTTTATTTGACAGTTCAGAATCCTGATGATGGACATGAGTATATTACGATACTTACTCCAGGCGAATATGATGACATAATTGATAATAATATCTATCCTAATTGTTCAGTAAAAGTTTTCACACATACTTTTTCTGATGAAAGCAATAATGATGCATTTACGATAAAACACATTAACAAGGCAGTTATTGTTGGGTATGATAAGGTTGAAAGTGAAGAGTTTGAGTTTATCACTAAAACCGAAGAGGCAAGGTTAATACAATCTGAAAATTATTATTTTGATGCTTTGCAAAAGGATGGTTATAAATTTTTCATGCAGATAGATGAAGACTATTATCCTGATGCATTGCTTGATGGTGATTACATCTTTGGTTACGGTGCTTTGTATTTGTATAAAAACATATCTGGCGGGAATATCATAGCTGGTTTTTGGCAGTACTCATAAAGACAAGTGATTAATCAAGGCCGGATTATTATCGATTATTTCCGGCTTATCAAATACAGATGATATTTTTTATTCAGAATACACTTTTTTTCTTAATTTTTTAAATGGCTTTTATATAATTCTTTCTAAGTGATTATGGTATTAATATCAGGCTTCAGGAAAATATATACTTGTATAATTTAATAATAATTGCTCACCTGTATTTAAAACTCTATCTCCGCCAAAGTGTTAATATTTTAAGATGCATAGTTTCAACTGGTTAATTTTGTAATTCGATAAACACGACGGGATATCGTTGACATGAATGTAAAGGCACGAGAAACAAAATATGGTATGATTTACGGTCGTGATGCTTTAATAATATCTAGCGCTGAGTTAAAATTTTATCCCTTTAGCTTTTTGGTAAAAGCTTCTTTAGGTTTATCTGCTACCAGGTAGGCGTAATCCTAATTAGAAAAATCATTGGTTTGAGCATCCCGACGGCCACCCGGATGCCAGTCAAACTGGTATGTCTGAGCATCATTCTAATGGTCATGTGCATGTGATTAACCCTAAAGGTAATGAGGTGATTTTTACATGGTAAATAATATGCCTGAGCAATTAATTAAATTTCCTGTTTCCGAATGGATAGTTCGATCAGGTCATTTTAAAACTGATTTATCATCGGAGGCTTATTGTATTTGCTATCAATATAATATAGATATTAATGGATATGGTCCTTATGATTTTTTAACTGAAAAATCGAAGGGGCTTTTGTCCTCTTTATTTACAAATCTTATGTGTTTTAATAAAGAGGGACAAAGTCTTGATGCTTGCTCAGCCATAAGTAGAAATGGGCTTTATTTTTATGGCAACAATAATGAACAAGTGAATAAACAACTGGAGGAGTATCGCAAGATGCTTCTGAAAAATAAGTTAAGAACTAATAAAGGATTGCCTGAAGAGATTTTACCTGACAAACCTGAACTACTTAATCTTTATGATGATTATGGTGGTGTTGATGTAAGTGTAATAAATTCTTTAATAAAGGAAGGTTACCAATTTCTTTTTTACTGGTTTTTTACTCCTGTCTCTGGAGGGAGTGTAATTGTTTTTGATGGTAACATATGGGATAAAGCCGTTGAATATTGCAAAGAAAATGGAATTGGTTTCCAAGAGTTTGATTCAGATTGATAATCTGAAAGAATGGTAAGGTTGTTTTTTATAAATTAGTTAACTTATTAATAAAAAGGACTGGAAAGATCTTTTTATCTTTCCGGCTTTTTTATTATTCTAATTTTGGGGAAGTGCTACATAGGCGTACACTTAGTCCCTTTGTCCATATGTCTAGCCAGATAATGTTACTTGGATAGCTCCTACACAACATAATTATCCGCCATCAGAAAAATATAGCTGTTCGAAATATTCATGGCGACGCTGCGCCCGGTCTCAAATCCCTTCTCTGCGAGTCAGTTGCTCATGAAGGGGCAAGTTGGGCTTGCGTGTATGTCCGGCAGAGATTTAGGTTTACGGTTGGAATAGGTAATGCCGACAAAGTTGACCTTAAAAAGCAGGATACTATGAGTAAGTTTTTTCTATTTAACCTACTTATTAGAAAGTAACATAAGTATCGTGCAGATAGCTTAATTTATCAGGGTGTGGCGGTAGCATGATTGTCTTATGCAAACCGCTACTTCCGCGACCTGAGCGGCCAGATTACCCGCATCCGCCGCACGCCGACGGCCGAAGGCGTTGCCCTGGGTATCGAAAGCGATGAGATCGCTTACCGCCACGACGCCGCCGGGCGCGTGCTGAGCGAGTCCGGCATTAACGGCGCGGTGGGCTACGAATGGGATGCTCTGAGCAACCTGACCGGCCTGACGCTGCCCGGCGAGCAAAAGCTGGCCTGGCTGCACTACGGCTCCGGCCACGTCAGCGCCATCCGCTTCGGGCAGCAGCTGGTGACCGAGTTCACCCGCGACCGCCTGCACCGGGAAGTGCGCCGCACCCAGGGCGCGCGCGAGCAGCTCCGTCAGTATGACAGCCTCGGCAGACGCACCCTGCAGCGCAGCGAACTGAGCACGGACGTGACCCTGCCGGAGCAGGCGCTACTGGAACGCCTGTATCGCTACACCGCGCGCGGTGAGCTCTCCGGCGTCAGCGACACCCTGCGCGGTGAGGTGGACTACGGCTACGACGCCGAAGGGCGTCTGCTGAAGCACTACGAGGACCGGCAGGGACACAGCCGTGCGCAGTTCAGCTACGACGCCGCGGATAACCTCGCCGCCAGTGACGCTGCGGCACCGGTCACGGATAACCGCCTCCAGCACTGGCAGGCGCTTTTCATGAAATACGACCACTGGGGCAACCTGGTCAGCCGCCGCAACGGGCTGTATGAACAGCATTACGCGTATGACGCCGAGAACCGGCTGGTATCCGCCCGCGGAACCGGGCCGGAAGGGCGTTTTGAGGCGCGCTATCACTACGACGCGCTGGGCCGCCGCACGCGCAAAATCGTCACCACGACGCACGGCACCACCGACACCCGCTTCCTGTGGCAGGGCTATCGCCTGCTGCAGGAGCAGCAAGAGAGCGGGCTGTGCAGCACGTATTTATACGACCCGAATGAAGCCTGGAGCCCGCTGGCGCGTGTGGATCACCTTCGTGACCAGAGCAGCGGTGAGATTTACTGGTTCAATACCGATCTGAACGGTGCTCCGCTGGAGGTCACAGACGAGCGCAGCGCGGTGCGCTGGAGCGGCCAGTACGGCAGCTTTGGCGAGGTGCGCCATCAGAGCGAAGGGTTCTCACGGCTTGTGAATCGCACGGCGATGGCACACCAGCCGCTTCGCTATGCCGGGCAGTACGCTGACGGTGAGACGGGACTGCACTATAACCTGTTCCGCTACTACGACCCGCAGGTCGGGCGGTTTATTGTGCAGGATCCGATTGGGTTGAATGGTGGGTGGAACCTATATCAGTATGCGCCGAATCCGTTGGGGTGGATTGATCCGCTGGGTCTTAAATGTTCTCATTCATCAAAGAATCCTAAAGAATTTCATGCTGTTGTAAACGAAAAATGGGGGCATAAAATGACCGCCTCAGAAATGAGGGAAGTACAAAAAACAATCGATAATATTAAATTGAATAGACCAGCTTTTCCTCGTGATGGAATACCTTTTGAAAATAATTTCAAAATTTCACCAGATAGTCAGCGCCTTAATACAGGAAGCGGTCCTTATAGAGAATGGACAGTAAAAACACCTGGTGTAGGAAATCGAGGAGCCAGGCGTATAGTTGTGGATACAAAAACAGGTCAAGCATTTTATAGTCACGACCATTACAACACTTTCATAGAGATCGGTCTGGGAGGATGGAAGTAATGAAAGTAATTACTTTATCTATTGACTTTAAAGAAATAAATGATGTTACAGAATTTCATGATAGGGTTAAGCACTTGTTTGGCTTTCCTGATTTCTATGGTAATAATTTCCATGCATTCATAGATTGCCTGACTAGTTTGCGATTCCCAGAAGAGGGGATGACATCTTTAAACTTAAAGCAAGACGAGTTTTTATTACTTAAGATAAGTAATATCAACAATTTGAATGAGGGATTGAAGCATGATTTTCTTTTGTCAATTCAAGAGGTAAATAATAGAAGTATTTTATTTGGTGAGGAGCCAACTATCTTGTTATTGCTTTGTGCACAACATAAGTGAAATATGGCGGGCGAAAAGAAAAATTCGCCTGTTTTTTATTAATTGATATTATTCTGAACGGAAGTATGTTGCGGGAAGTATATTTTTCACTCACTATGCGGAGTGTAATCATAGATACTTTAGGGAGGGCTGATGAGAGGGATTAAAGAGGCGTTGAAGCAACTAGCCGCTATTTGTAATGAATACTCGGTATCCGGAAATTTCAATACCGTTAATGACTTGGACAATGCATTTCCAACCAACCTACCTCGTTCCACAGATGTTGATTACTTATATAAAAATTACAATCCGGAAAAATTAAACATTGAAACAGGCTTCACGCCAATTAAAATTTACTCTATCAGTGAGCTCTCGAAGGCTCAAAGTGGTTATGAATACTTACCGGATAATTATCATGTTATTGGTGATGATTTAGGTGGAGGTAAACCTTTAATTGCGGTTATCGAAGAAGGGAATACCTCTGTCTATGCTAGTTATGATGTAATTGAACCATTTAAAATAGCTAGCAGTCTCTCTGGATTTATATTTTCATTAGCTGAGCTTATTGATTTGGTATATGGTCAATACGGTATCTTTGATATAGCAGATGATAATGACGAAGTGAAAGGTGACTTTATTGATGAGTTGCGGAAAAGAATTGCGCCTCTTATCGGTAATGAAGGTTTTAATGCATTCTATGATTATTTTTATGGCTAGGGTACATGTTTTTTATTTAAATAAATGAATGGGATATGCCTCGCTTGTCAGATTGTTCGCCGCTTTGATGGCTGCTGCAAAGTTCATTCTTTCGTTCTCCGGTAGAGGTACGTGAGCTTGTCATACTCTGCGTGAGTGCTGGTGTGTTTGATGAAGAGCTTTCCGCGCTCAAAATCAGTAAATAACATTACTCTTAAATACCCGCCACCTACGTCAATGACCCACCATTTTTCCCGGTATTTCATCCTCTCCCGGCTGGGGAAGCGCTTTCGCATGTCGTCTGGTGATGGGTAGTGGTCTCCTTTTAGTACCCAGTAAAGATCTTCCAGAGCGAGTTCTTGAATAGGAAAATGTCTGGTGGCCGCGTCGAAAGCGCTCTTGAGACTGCGGGCATTTTTGCCCCTTGTTTCCAGATTGGAAACATTTAAGGTGGTGGTCGGCGGGTTGAGAATGTGGGAATTGTCATGGATTGCAGTTTTCATTTGCTCGTGATAAAGGCGATCATTTAATGAGTGTGAACACTGTAAGAGGTGACTGTGAAAGAAATGTCCACTTTGTGCCAGGAGCGGACATTGTTATTAATAGCAGCAGACGCCAGCCGGACTCTCTCGTCTTACAGCACTTCAACCACTTCAAATTCTTCTGCGATCAACTCCATATCTTTAGAAAAATGACCTTCGCGGGTAAAAAATCGCTGATGCTCATTTCGCCAGTATTGAAGGCTTAAATCGCCTTCACCTTCTTTGCGGGCAAACTCCTCAGTCACATCACAAAAACGCACCAGTCGCATTGAAACCAGCCGGGTCACGCAGACCGGGGCATTCAGGCCATCAAGGATAATGTTATAGCTTCCAATCCTCGGGGCAGACTTTTCTTGCTGGTAAGAGGCAAAGGATCCGCAGGAGGCCGTTTTAATCCCTTTTTTAATCAGGTCCGCAAGCTCGCTGGCCAGTTCCGGGCTGTCTCCCATTTGCCAGGCATCTGCGCCTGGATACTTTACTTTTAATACCTCAACAGTAGCCATTAAGAGCCCTTTTTAATCGTCGATGAAAAATGTCATACAGAGTTTTAACATGAACTTTCCGGACATTAACATTGATGCTTTCCCTCTGCTACTTTGTCCGCTCTTCGCTCTTACCAGACATTCAAAAACAACATTAAATTTTGCGTATGGCCGGGGATCCGCTTCTTACCCAGCAGAACTCCGGCCTCCCATCACCCGCCTCAGTGCGTCGTTATATACGGCTCCTTCACAAACTCTGCCAGCAACCAGACCATATCATGCAGTAGCCCGGTGAGTTCTTTCGCCACGCTCGCAGGCAGTGTCCCGCCCATCACCGCCAGCGTTAATGCCACGGCATAATCCACCTGCAACACCGTTTCCTGCCAGCAGTCCGGCACGCAGGAAGTAATCTTTTCACCTGCAATCAATTGCTCAACCAGATACGACGGAAGCTCTGAGTCACAGCACTCACGCAGCCGCTTCAGCGCGGCCAGCAATCGCTTGCAGAGCGTGGTAAACGTCACTGTGTCGTCAGTTTCCACCAGCACGCTGACATACGCGGCGCAGGTATCAGCCAGCTCGAAAAGATTCGCAAAATCGGAAATTGAAGCGTTGATGAGCTGATGAACAGCGCTTTCTTCAGAGAGCGCATAAGAAAAGTTAGGTGTAGTAGCCATTTAGCATCCTCGTCGTGCAGAAAAGTGTCATGTTATGCTAACGGGTTCCTACGCCCGGTTACGGATGTGCCGCAACGCAGGCACTTTACGACCGTGAAGAAGGGATGAAAAGGGATAACCCTGAATTACATAAGGTTGCTTGCAGGTTTGCGAGGCGGCTTCCAGAAGGGGATTGCCGCGTGGCGGCTACGCCCGACCCGGCCTCCAAAACCACCGCGATACGACCCGTAGGCCCGCGCAAGCGCAGCGCCCCCGGGCACAGTTTGCACTGCGGTTACGTCTTACGCAGACCTTTTCATTTTGAGCATCCCTTCTAATGATGTCTGCGTCGCGCGGGAGGATTTTCCCGCCTGTGAACAAAACACCCCAAACTCCCGGCACAGTGAAAGCGTAGACATTTTGTAGTACATGGTAGACCTCAAGCCAGAACGATGTCTGGCACCGCGACCAGCCATCCGGGCGTTTAAATGGTTAAAATAAATAATAATAATCATTGCGCAATAAATTTCGCTGTGTCTTAATAGCGTCATCGGTTTGGAATACAGACCTTATGAAAGCAGTTTTAGTAAAGCAGTCCTCAGTTCAGGTGTTATCAGTAGATACTCCTTCTTCGTGAGCCTCCTCCTAAGTGCCAAATAAGTAACTCTCGAAATACAGGCCATCATCGCCGCGCTTAAGTGGCTCATAAATTAAGGATTTATCTATGTCTAATAAAATGACTGGTTTAGTAAAATGGTTCAACGCAGATAAAGGTTTTGGCTTTATCACCCCTGACGACGGCAGCAAAGATGTATTCGTACATTTCTCTGCAATTCAGAGCGACAACTTCAAAACGCTTGATGAAGGTCAGAAAGTTTCCTTTACCATTGAGAATGGCGCAAAAGGTCCAGCAGCTGGAAACGTTTCTCCACTGTAACCCGCGCTAAATATCAGTGCGGCGTACGATAGCGATGAAGACAATAGTCCGAGCAGTTAAGCTGTACTGATAAAAATTAACCCGCACCTGTGCGGGTTTTTTTATTTTTAAAGGGTAATGGTACTGAGTTTTATATGGCAGCCTGCCCATACTCCCTTCAAATTCAGCCTCAAAAACTGCTTCGCAATAAATTGAGCATCAATACAGTCCGCAGTTTCTGAAAAGGTTCATCCCTGCTCCCGTTCCCCCTCGCTCATCATCGCCAGAAACCGTTTCACCGTCCGCGAACGCTCAAATCGCCGCCAGCAGAGTGCGATATCGGTATAAAGCTCTGGTGAGCGCAGCGCATGGTAGGTGACATTCGGCGGAGAAATAGCGGCCATGGATTTCGGCACCAGCGCGAACCCGCCGCCCGCGGAGACCATGCTCAGGGAAGAGGAAAGTTGTGAAGATTGCAGCGTGTGTTGCATATCGATCCCGGCCCGCTCGCAGCTGCCGTAAACGCGGTCATACAGCCCCGGCGCGACCTCCTGGGGAAACAGCACCACCGGTGTATCCCGAAGCTGCTCTAACGCCAGCGAATCGCACGCAGCCAGAGGATGATCGCGATGCAGCGCCACCACCATCGGCTCCCGGTCGAGGATTTTCAACTCGAACACCTTGCTGCTTTCGCACGGCAGGCGCACAAAGGCGATATCCAGTTCACCCTCCGCCAGCATTGTCGTCAGCGAAGACATATTGGCTTCCACCTGGTGAACCTGCACCGCCATGTTCTGCACCTGAAACTGACGAATCAGCGCGAAAATTTTGGGATGAAAGGCGTCGGAGCTGGTGATGCCAATCGACAGGCTGCCGTTCAGGCCGCGCGCGATGCCCCGGGCTTTCTCCAGCGCGGCGTCGCTCAGCGCCAGGATCTTACAGGCGTCCTCATAGAAGGCTTCTCCCGCCTCGGTCAGCTCCACGCCCCGCGTCAGGCGCCTGAACAGCGGTGTGCCCACTTCCTCCTCAAGCCGTTTAATCTGCTGGCTCAGTGGAGGCTGTGAAATACCCAGCGCTTTGGCCGCCCTGGTGAAGTGTCGCTCGCGTGCAACCGCGACAAAATAGCGCAGATAACGAAGTTCCATATCAAAAACGTCTCAAACCAGCATGGATTCTATATTGGAACTCTCTGCTGAATCGGGTCAACATTTATTTAACCTTTATAAATAAAGTTGAAGAGGACGGGCATGATGATGCATTCATCTGCATGCGACTGTGAGGCGAGTTTATGCGAGACCCTGCGTGGGTTCTCGGCCCAGCATCCTGACAGCGTGATCTATCAGACATCGCTAATGAGCGCCCTGCTAAGCGGCGTCTACGAAGGGGAGACGACGATCGCCGACCTGCTGGCACACGGTGATTTTGGTCTCGGCACCTTTAACGAGCTGGACGGTGAAATGATTGCCTTCAGCAGCCAGGTGTACCAGCTGCGCGCCGACGGCAGCGCCCGCGCCGCGAAGCCGGAGCAAAAAACGCCGTTCGCGGTGATGACCTGGTTCCAGCCGCAGTACCGCAAAACCTTTAACGGTCCGGTCAGCCGTCAGCAGATCCACGACGTGATCGACCAGCAGATCCCCTCCGATAACCTGTTCTGCGCGCTGCGCATCGATGGCAACTTCCGCCATGCGCATACCCGCACCGTTCCGCGCCAGACGCCGCCGTACCGGGCAATGACCGACGTGCTGGACGACCAGCCGGTGTTCCGCTTTAACCAGCGCGAGGGCGTGCTGGTCGGGTTCCGCACCCCGCAGCATATGCAGGGCATCAACGTGGCGGGCTATCACGAGCACTTTATCACCGACGACCGTCAGGGCGGGGGACATCTGCTCGACTATCAGCTGGAGAGCGGCGTGCTCACCTTCGGCGAAATCCACAAGCTGATGATTGACCTGCCCGCCGACAGCGCGTTTTTACAGGCCAACCTGCACCCCAGCAACCTTGATGCGGCGATCCGTTCCGTCGAAAACTAACAGGAGAACTACCGTGAACAGTGAGAAACAGTCACGTCAGTGGGCGCACGGCGCCGATATGGTTGTCGGCCAGCTGGAAGCGCAGGGTGTGAAGCAGGTGTTCGGGATCCCGGGCGCAAAAATCGACAAGGTCTTTGACTCCCTGCTGGACTCCTCCATCGAGATTATCCCGGTGCGTCACGAGGCGAACGCGGCGTTTATGGCGGCAGCGGTAGGGCGGTTAACCGGCAAGGCCGGAGTCGCGCTGGTCACCTCCGGGCCGGGCTGCTCCAATCTGATCACCGGCATCGCCACCGCCAACAGCGAAGGCGACCCGGTCGTCGCGCTGGGCGGGGCGGTGAAGCGGGCGGATAAAGCCAAGCTGGTGCACCAGAGCATGGACACTGTCGCCATGTTCAGCCCGGTGACCAAATACGCCGTAGAAGTGAACTCCCCGGACGCGATTGCCGAGGTGGTGTCGAACGCGTTTCGCGCTGCCGAGCAGGGCAGGCCGGGCGGGGCGTTTGTCAGCCTGCCGCAGGATATTGTCGACCAGCCCACCACGGGGGCGATTTTACCCGCCAGCGGCCCGGCGCTGATGGGCCCGGCACCGGAGTCCGCCATTAACGACGTGGCGAAGCTTATCGAGAACGCCAAAAACCCGGTCATTTTACTCGGCCTGATGGCCAGCCAGCCCGCGAACAGCGCCGCGCTGCGCACGCTGCTGGAGAAAAGCCGCATTCCGGTCACCAGCACTTATCAGGCCGCCGGGGCGGTGAATCAGGAACACTTCACCCGCTTCGCCGGGCGCGTCGGCCTGTTCAACAACCAGGCCGGAGATCGGTTGCTGCATCTGGCGGATCTGATTATCTGCATCGGCTACAGCCCGGTGGAATACGAGCCGTCCATGTGGAACAGCGGCGACGCGACGCTGGTGCACATTGACGTGCTGCCCGCCTATGAGGAGCGCAAGTATGTTCCCGATCTGGAACTGGTCGGGGATATTGCCGCCACGCTGAATCTGCTTGCTAGCCGAATCGAGCACAAACTTGAACTCAGCCAGCGCGCCTCGGAAATTCTTGTCGATCGCCAGCATCAGCGTGACCTCCTCGACCGTCGCGGCGCATCGCTAAACCAGTTTGCCCTGCATCCGCTGCGCATCGTGCGCGCCATGCAGGACATCGTGAATAACGACGTAACGCTCACCGTCGATATGGGCAGCTTCCACATCTGGATCGCCCGCTACCTCTACAGCTTCCGCGCGCGTCAGGTGATGATCTCCAACGGACAGCAGACCATGGGCGTGGCGCTGCCGTGGGCGATTGGCGCGTGGCTGGTCAACCCGGGGCGCAAGGTGGTGTCGGTCTCCGGGGACGGCGGATTTTTGCAGTCGAGCATGGAGCTGGAAACCGCCGTGCGCCTCAATGCCAACGTGCTGCACATCATCTGGGTGGATAACGCCTACAACATGGTGGCGATCCAGGAAGAGAAAAAATACCAGCGTCTTTCCGGCGTGGAGTTTGGCCCGGTCGATTTCAAAGCCTATGCCGACGCCTTCGGTGCGAAAGGCTTTGCCGTCGAGAGCGCCGACGCGCTCGAACCGACGCTGCGTGCCGCAATGGATGTCGATGGCCCGGCCGTGGTGGCCATTCCCGTCGACTACAGCGATAACCCGCTGCTGATGGGCCAGCTCCATCTCAGCCAGATTTTGTGAATCAATATAAGGACAGAGAAATGCAAAAAGTGGCTCTCGTAACCGGCTCCGGCCAGGGGATTGGCAAAGCGATCGCGCTTCGCCTGGTGAAGGACGGCTTTGCCGTCGCTATTGCGGATTACAACGAAGAGACGGCGAAAGCGGTTGCGGATGAGATCACCCGCAACGGCGGGAAAGCCGTCGCCGTGAAGGTGGACGTCTCTGACCGCGACCAGGTGTTTGCGGCGGTGGAAAAAGCCCGCACCGCGCTGGGCGGCTTCAACGTCATCGTCAATAACGCCGGGGTGGCGCCGTCTACCCCTATCGAATCCATCACGCCGGAAATTGTCGACAAGGTCTACAACATCAACGTGAAAGGGGTGATCTGGGGCATTCAGGCCGCGATTGACGCGTTCCGCAAAGAGGGGCACGGCGGTAAAATCATCAACGCCTGCTCCCAGGCGGGCCATACCGGCAACCCGGAACTGGCGGTGTACAGCTCCAGCAAGTTCGCGGTGCGCGGTTTAACCCAGACCGCCGCGCGGGATCTCGCGCCGCTGGGGATCACCGTTAACGCCTATTGCCCGGGCATCGTCAAAACGCCGATGTGGGCGGAGATCGACCGTCAGGTCTCCGAGGCGGCGGGTAAACCGCTCGGCTACGGAACGGAAACCTTTGCCAAACGCATCACGCTTGGCCGTTTGTCCGAACCGGAAGATGTGGCCGCCTGCGTCTCTTACCTCGCCGGACCAGACTCCGACTACATGACCGGTCAGTCGCTGCTGATTGATGGTGGGATGGTGTTCAACTAAATTCTAATAAGCTCTGACATGAACTTTCCCCTGCTCCCGTGCAGGGGCTTTTTTTTGTCTCCTCAGCCATTGTGCATTACACTGCGCGCTGCAAAACTTTAGTCTTAAGATCTGACAGGCGGTAACAGCGATGAACGGTACAATCACAACGTGGTTTAAAGATAAAGGCTTCGGATTTATCAAAGATGAAAACGGCGACAACCGCTATTTTCACGTGATTAAGGTCGCCAACCCTGATCTGATTAAGAAAGATGCGGCGGTGACCTTCGAACCCACCACAAACACCAAAGGCCTTTCCGCGTATGCGGTGAAGGTGATCCCGGAGAGCAAGCATCTTTATATCGCGGGCGAGCGCGTGAAGCTCACCTCGATCAAATCCTTCGTGGTGTTCAGCGAAGAAGAGCCCGTTGAGACCAAAATCGACAAAGAGAACGCGGTGCTGTCGGTGGGGCTACTGATGAACAGCATCAAGCCGAAAAGTGAGAAAAAACCGGGCGAGATGCGCACGGTGAAGAAGCTGGCGATCACCACCTTCCAGAACACGACGATGATCTTCACCGAAGATGAAATCGACATCGACGCGACGGTTAAGCTGCTGAAGTAATTTTATGCCGGGTGGCGGCTACGCGTTACCCGGCCTGCACGGTCTTCCTTTTCGCCCGCTTTTTAACCTGCTATAACAAACTCCTTACCTTGCAGGGAGTCACCGCCGTGCCCGAAATCAATCAACATGGTCAAACCGTTAACGATATCGTCCCCGACTGGAAATGTGCCCGAGCGCTAACTCGCACGCCGCTAACCGGCCAGTATTGTCGTCTGGAACCGTTGGACGCAGAACGCCACGCGGCGGATCTGTTTGAAGCTTACACACTGGGCGATGACAGCGACTGGACGTGGCTTGCCAGCACCCAGCCTGTGAGTGTTGAGGCTACTGCGCACTGGGTGCTTGGAAAGGTGCTGGATGACGACCTGGTGCCCTTTGCCGTTATCGATCTGCGCACCGAAAAGGCGGTAGGGCTGGTGAGCTATATGGCGATTGAACGCTTTCTGGGATCGGTGGAAATTGGCCACGTCACCTGGTCGCGCAAGATGAAAGGCACCCGCATTGGCACCGAAGCGGTGTGGCTACTGCTGAAAAATGCCTTTGAGCATAAATATCGTCGGCTGGAGTGGAAATGCGATTCGATGAACACCGCCTCACGCAACGCGGCGGAGCGGCTGGGGTTCGTCTGGGAGGGACGTCTGCGCCAGAAGCTGGTGCGCAAAGGACGCAACCGCGACAGCGATATGCTCTCTATTATTGACGGCGAGTGGCCGCAAAGGGACGCGGAGCTGCGCGCCTGGCTGGCGGCGGAGAATTTTGACGCGGAAGGGCGGCAGGTCAGGCGGTTAGAGGAATTTCGAAAATAATTTTCCCTCACCCTAACCCTCTCCCCGGAGGGGCGAGGGGATTGCTCAGTGCTCGCATTAATTTGTGGGGAACCCTCAGCCCTTTGGGAGAGGGCCGGGGTGAGAGGAGAAGTTCGCACTCAGCGGCGAACCGGCGCCCCATCCGCCACATAATACGCCGCCGTGCTCTTCGCCAGCGGCTCGCGCCCGCGAATGCCGTCGGCAATCTTCTCACCAATCATGATGGTGGTGGCGTTCAGGTTGCCAGTGATAATTTGCGGCATAATCGACGCATCTACCACGCGTAACCCTTCCAGCCCGTGAACGCGGCCTTCGCCATCGACCACCGCCATTTCGTCGTAGCCCATCTTGCAGGTGCCGCACGGATGGAAGGCGGTTTCGGCGTGGTTACGCACGAACTCGTCCAGCTGTTCGTCGGTCTGGCATTCGACGCCCGGGCTGATTTCGCGACCGCGATACTTGTCCAGCGCGGGCTGGTGCATGATCTCGCGGGTGATGCGGATCGCGTCGCGGAACTCCTGCCAGTCCTGCTCGTGGGACATATAGTTGAACAGGATCGCCGGATGCTGATGCGGGTCGCGGGACTTAATCCGTACGTGCCCGCGGCTCGGCGAGCGCATGGAGCCGACGTGGCACTGGAAACCGTGTTCTTTCACCGCGTTCGAGCCGTTGTAGTTAATCGCTACCGGCAGGAAGTGATACTGAATATTCGGCCACTCGAACTCCTCGCGGCTGCGGATAAACCCGCCCGCTTCGAAGTGGTTGCTCGCGCCCACGCCTGTGCCGCCAAACAGCCACTCCGCGCCAATCTTCGGCTGGTTCCACCACTGCAGGGCAGGGTAGAGGGAAACGGGCTCTTTGCATTCATACTGAAGGTACATCTCCAGGTGATCCTGCAAGTTTTCCCCCACGCCGGGTAAATCATGTACCAGCGGGATATCAAACTGCTTCAGCAGTTCAGCGTTGCCCACGCCGGAGCGCTGGAGGATCTGCGGAGACGCAATAGCGCCCGCGCACAGCAGTACCTCTTTCTTCGCTGTCGCTTTTGACGGAATGGTGCTTTCGCCTTCCAGCCACTCGACGCCCACCGCGCGCTTGCCGTCAAAGATAATGTGATCGGTCATGGCGTGGGTGCGGATGGTCAGATTCGGGCGCGGTTTGGCCTGATCCAGATAGCCGCGCGCGGTGCTGGCGCGTCGGCCCTGCGGCGTGACCGTGCGATCCATCGGGCCAAAGCCTTCCTGCTGATAGCCGTTGAGATCGTCGGTGCGCGGGTAGCCCGCCTGCACGCCTGCCTCCACCATCGCTTCAAACAGCGGGTTCACGCCCGGCTTAGAGGTGGTGACGCTCACCGGACCGTCGCCGCCGTGGTAGTCGTTCGGCCCCACGTCGCGGGTCTCTGCCTTGCGGTAGTAGGGCAGACAGTTGAGATAGCTCCAGTGCTCCAGACCCGGTTCTTTCGCCCAGTTGTCCAGATCCATTGCGTTGCCGCGCACGTAGCACATGCCGTTGATCAGCGACGAGCCGCCCAGCCCTTTTCCGCGTCCGCACTCCATGCGGCGGTTGTTCATGAAAGGCTCTGGCTCGGTTTCATACGCCCAGTTGTAGCGCTTGCCCTGCAACGGGAAGGCCAGCGCGGCAGGCATCTGGGTGCGGAAGTCAAAGCGGTAGTCCGGCCCGCCCGCCTCAAGCAGCAGGACGGTGGTGTTCGGATCTTCAGTCAGTCGTGTTGCCAGAACGTTGCCGGCAGAGCCGGCCCCGATAATGATGTAGTCAAATTGCAAATAAACCTCCCGGTTAAAATATGGACTGGAATTTACCCATCTCAACCTGGATGGACTTCACCTGGGTGTAACTCTGAAGCGTCATGACGCCGTTCTCGCGGCCAATGCCGGAGTGTTTGTAGCCGCCCACCGGCATCTCTGCGGCGGATTCGCCCCAGGTGTTGATCCAGCAGATGCCCGCTTCGAGCTGATGAATAGCGCCGTGGGCGCGGTTCAGATCGGCGGTGACAATGCCCGCCGCCAGACCGTAGTCGGTGTCATTGGCGCGACGAATGGCCTCTTCGTCAGTGTCATAGGAAAGAATGGACATCACCGGGCCGAAGATCTCTTCGCGCACGATGGTCATTTCGTCGGTGCAGTCGGTGAACACGGTCGGGGCAACCCACGCGCCGTTATCAAAGCCGTCACCCTTCAGCACGTCACCGCCGCACAGCACGCGCGCACCTTCCTCTTTGCCTTTGGCGATGTAGCGCATCACGCTGTCGCGGTGCGGGAAGCTGACCATCGGGCCGAAGTTAGTGTTTTCATCGAACAGGTCGCCCGCGCGGATGCGGCCCACGCGCTCAACGATTTTTTGCTCAAACGCGGCTTTGAACTTCGCGGGCACGAACACGCGGGTGCCGTTGGTGCACACCTGACCGGAGCTGAAGAAGTTGGCCATCATGGCGATATCTGCCGCGAGATCCAGATCCGCATCGTCAAACACTATCAGCGGGGATTTACCGCCCAGCTCCATCGTCACCTCTTTCAGGGACGAGGCCGCCGAGTTCGCCATCACCTTTTTGCCGCTGGCGACGCCGCCGGTAAAGGAGACTTTGGCGATGCCCGGATGCTCGGTCAGGTACTGGCCGGTTTCCGCGCCCACCCCCGGCAGAACGTTAAACACGCCGTCCGGCACGCCCGCTTCGGTGTAGATTTCCGCCAGTTTCAGGGCGGTAAGCGGCGTTACTTCGCTCGGCTTGAAGATCATCGCGTTGCCCGCCGCCAGCGCCGGGGCGGATTTCCACAGGGCGATCTGGATCGGATAGTTCCACGCGCCGATGCCCGCCACCACGCCCAGCGGCTCGCGGCGGGTGTAGACGAAGGAGGTCTCGCGCAGCGGGATCTGGCTGCCTTCCAGTGCCGGGATCAGCCCCGCGTAGTACTCCAGCACGTCCGCGCCGGTGACGATGTCGACGGTCGAGGTTTCAGAAAACGCTTTGCCGGTGTCGAGGGTTTCCAGCTTTGCCAGCTCGTCGTTGCGCTCGCGCAGGATATCGACGGCGCGACGCAGGATGCGCGAGCGCTCCATGGCGGTCATCGCCGCCCAGATTTTTTGCCCGCGCTGTGCGCTTTCCACGGCGCGGTCCACGTCTTCACGCCCGGCGGCCTGCACGCTCGCCAGAACTTCACCGTTGGCCGGGTTGATGGTCTCGAAGGTGCGACCGCTGGTGGCGGATGTATAACCACCATTGATATAAAGCTGCTGTTCTGCCATTCGGGACATGCTTCCTCCTCGGTTATTCGGTCGGTAAATGCTGGCTGATAAAGTGGCTGGTAAGCGACTGGGCCAGGGTTTTATCCAGCGGTTTGCCGCTGAGCGCGGCGCGCAGCCACAGCCCGTCAATCAGTGCGGCGAGCCCGTAGCCCGCCTCTTCAGCCTGTTCACGCGGCAGTTCGCGGCGGAATTCGTACACCAGATTTGAGAGCAACCGGCGGCTGCTGACCTGCTGCAAACGATAGAGCATCGGCTGATGCATGCTGCTGGCCCAGAAGGCCAGCCAGGCCTTCATCGCCGCGCCGCTGACCTGGGTTTCATCAAAATTGCCGCCGACAATCGCCTGCAAACGCTGCTCTGCACTGCCGTCCGGCAGGGCGCGTAAACGGCTTAATACCGCATCGCGTAACTGACCGGTGATGTCGCGCATGGTTGCTTCCAGCAGACCGTTTTTATCTTTGAAATAGTGGCTGATGATGCCCGTGGACACGCCCGCCCGACGGGCGATTTGCGCGATGGTTGCGTCATGCATTCCCACTTCATTAATTGCTTCCAGCGTGGCATCGATGAGCTGCCTGCGCCGGATCGGCTGCATCCCCACTTTGGGCATTTTTGCCACTCCATTCATCAGCGTTGGTAATCTATTAAAGCGGTTTTTGATTGGACGTTCAATATAAAATGTGTCTTAATTGTTGCGATTTTGGATTTTAATAGTTACAAAAACAGTGGGGATACTGGATGACAGACCTTTCACAAGACAGAGAAAAAGACAAAATCAACCCGGTCGTTTTTTTTACGTCCGCCGGGCTGATTTTGTTGTTTTCCCTGACGACCATCTTCTTTCGTGATTTTTCTGCCGAGTGGATTGGGCGCACCCTGAACTGGGTGTCGAAGACCTTCGGCTGGTACTACCTTCTGGCGGCGACGCTCTATATCGTCTTCGTCGTCTGCATTGCCTGCTCGCGCTTCGGTTCGGTGAAGCTTGGGCCGGAGCAGTCCAAGCCCGAGTTCAGCCTGCTGAGTTGGGCCGCGATGCTGTTTGCCGCGGGCATTGGCATCGACCTGATGTTCTTCTCCGTGGCGGAACCGGTCACGCAATATATGCAGCCGCCGGAAGGGGCAGGGCAGACGATGGAGGCCGCGCGTCAGGCGATGGTCTGGACGCTGTTCCACTACGGCCTGACGGGCTGGTCAATGTATGCCCTGATGGGCATGGCGCTCGGATACTTTAGCTATCGTTATAATTTGCCCCTTACCATCCGCTCCGCGCTGTACCCGATTTTCGGGAAAAAGATCAACGGCCCGATTGGCCACAGCGTCGATATCGCGGCGGTGATCGGCACCATCTTCGGCATCGCCACCACGCTCGGGATTGGCGTAGTGCAGCTTAACTACGGGCTGAGCGTGCTGTTTGACATCCCGGATTCGATGGCGGCGAAGGCGGCGCTAATTGCGCTGTCGGTGATCATCGCTACCATCTCGGTGACCTCCGGCGTGGATAAAGGTATTCGCGTGCTCTCCGAGCTGAACGTCGCGCTGGCGCTGGGGCTGATCCTGTTCGTGCTGTTTATGGGCGACACCTCATTCCTGCTCAACGCCTTAGTGCTCAACGTAGGTGATTACGTGAACCGCTTTATGGGCATGACGCTGAACAGCTTCGCCTTTGACCGCCCGGTGGAGTGGATGAACAACTGGACGCTCTTCTTCTGGGCGTGGTGGGTGGCCTGGTCGCCGTTTGTCGGCCTGTTCCTGGCGCGCATTTCGCGTGGCCGCACCATCCGTCAGTTCGTGATGGGCACGCTGATCATCCCGTTCACCTTCACCCTGCTGTGGCTGTCGATTTTCGGCAACAGCGCGCTGCACGAAATTATCCACGGCAATGCGACCTTCGCGCAGGAAGCGATGGTGCACCCGGAGCGCGGCTTCTACAGCCTGCTGGCGCAGTATCCGGCGTTTACCTTTAGCGCGTCCGTAGCAACCATTACCGGCCTGCTGTTCTACGTCACCTCGGCGGACTCCGGCGCGCTGGTGCTGGGCAACTTCACTTCGAAGCTCAAAGACATCAACAGCGATGCGCCGAACTGGCTGCGCATCTTCTGGTCCGTCGCCATCGGCCTGCTGACGCTCGGCATGCTGATGACCAACGGCATTTCGGCGTTGCAGAACACCACGGTGATCATGGGCCTGCCGTTCAGCTTCGTGATCTTCTTCGTGATGGCCGGGCTGTATAAATCGCTTAAGGTGGAAGACTACCGCCGCGTCAGCGCCAGCCGCGACACCGCGCCGCGGCCGATGGGCGCGCAGGACAGGTTGAGCTGGAAGAAACGCCTGTCGCGCCTGATGAACTACCCGGGCACGCGCTACACCAGCCAGATGATGGAGACGGTCTGCTTCCCGGCGATGGAAGAGGTGGCGCAGGAGCTGAAGCTGCGTGGCGCCTACGTGGAACTGAAAAACCTGCCGCCGGAAGAGGGCGAAACCCTGGGGCACCTGGATCTGCTGGTGCACATGGGCGACGAGCAGAACTTTGTTTATCAGATCTGGCCGCAGCAGTATTCGGTTCCCGGCTTTACCTACCGGGCGCGCAGCGGGAAATCGACCTACTACCGGCTGGAGACCTTCCTGCTGGAAGGGAGCCAAGGGAATGATTTGATGGATTACAGCAAGGAGCAGGTAATTACGGATATTCTGGACCAGTATGAACGGCACCTGAACTTTATCCATCTCCACAGGGAAGCGCCGGGGAATAGCGTGATGTTCCCGGATGTCTAAACGGATTCTTAAAATACCTTCAGACTGTATATAAATACAGTTATTTGGCGCAGCATTACTCAAGGAAGAGTAACCATGCAGCAAGAGCCTGATGCTGAAGCATTCGGGCTTTTGCTGCGTTTAGGGAAGGAACTATGGATGAGTCATGCGATAGAGTTTATCGAAACATCACTCTTTACCCGACAGATTAAAAGCATTGCTACGGATGATGAATTAAAGGATCTGCAAAAGGAACTTATTGCCTGGCCTGATAAAGGTGACTGAAGTGGTCAACAAAAACT